>NZ_JBHHMJ010000154.1:0-8076 GCF_042136455.1 Stenotrophomonas sp. 3diitr2024 | reverse complement strand
GCTGGCCGGCAACCTCATGATCTTCGGTAGCCTTGCTTGGTTGCCGGCCAGCGGCCGGCACTACCGAAATTCGATCTTCGGCGGCTCGCCATAGAACCGCCGCAGCTGCGCGGCGACCTCGGGCAACGCCTGCTGCAGCAGATCCGGTGCCGAGAAGTGGTACTCGCTGGCCACCGCGAAGAACTCTTCCGGCGCCTCGGCCGCATACGGATCGATCAGCGTCTCTTCGCCTGCGTCCACCTGCGCACAGAACGCGTCGTAGGCGCGCTGGAACGTGGCCGCCCACTCGCGCTGCCATTGCCGGGGCAACGGCGGTGTGCCGTCCATCGCACCATCCAGTGCATCGAGCTTGTGCACCATCTCATGTACCGCCACGCAGTAGCCGTCGTGCGGCGCGGCCAGGTCGGCCTGCACATCGGCCCAGGACAGGATCAACGGACCACTGTCCCACGACTCGCCGATCAGCTCGTCATCCCACTCGTGCAACACGCCGGCCGCATCCATGTGGCTGCGGTGCACGCGGAACGCATCCGGGTAGACGATCAGCTGCGACCAGCCTTCCAGCCCCACTTCACCGAATTCCAGCAGCGGCAGGCAGCACAGTGCGGCCAGCAGCACGCCATCGCCAGCCTGCAGTTGCAGTTCACCGACAGGGGTAATGGTCTTCTCATGCAGGAAGCGCGTGGCCAGCACGCGCAGTCGCGCGCGGCGTTCGTCGTCCAGGCCGTGCAGCCAGGCCGCAGGGCGGCAGGCGTCTTCCCAAAGCGCATCGTCGATCGGCCGCGGCGAGGGCCGCAGCCACTGCAGCAACGACTTGATCAGCGGAACATTCCCGGCAGGTAGCTGTGCCACTTCGGCGCACGGATGCGCTGCAGCACGTCGTCGTCGCTGCCGCCGCCCCCGGTGCTGGTGGCACTGCTGGCCGCAGGGCGTACCGGTGCCGGCTTGGTGGTCGCAGCCGAGGCGGTCGCGGTCGGCGCGCGCTGCGAGGCGGCATCACCGTTGGAGGACACGCAGGCGCCCCGGCTGTCGTCCAGCGCTGCCGTTGCAGACGCCGCGAAGGGCATCATCAGCAGGATCAGGCAATGGGCATAACGGCGCATTGACGACATCCACGTTAAGGGAGGGTGAGTTCCCGATTCTAGCCCGAACCCGGCGCCCCGTTGGAAGCCCCTGCGGAACCCAGCGTGGCAGGCGTCGCTGGCGGCTTTCCCGCATAATTCCTTCCTGACTTCGTGGAAGCTGCCGTGGACGATCGCCAATTGCTGGCCAAACTCGCTGCCGGTCGCCTGTCCGGCGACGCCCTGGCCCGAGAGCTGGGCCAGACCCGGGCGGCTGTTTGGAAGCGTATTCAAGGGCTTAGGGCCGCAGGTGTGGACATCGAGGGCCGTGCTGGCGAGGGCTATGGCCTGACCCGCCCGGTCGACCTGCTGGACCCGGCGGCGATCCGCGCCGGCCTGCCCGCCGATGCCCAGGCCCTGCTGCACGACCTGCAGGTGGCCTGGACGGTGGACTCCACCAACGCTGAATTGCTGCGGTGCAGCGCGCCCCAGCGCGGGGTCAGCGTGCTGCTGGCCGAACGCCAGACCGGTGGCCGCGGTCGTCGTGGCCGCACCTGGGCCTCGCCGCTGGCCGCGCATATCTACCTGTCGGTGATGCGCCTGTACTCCGGCGGCCTGGGCCGCCTGGCCGGGTTGAGCCTGGTGGCCGGCATCGCCGTGGCCGAAGCGCTGCACGACCTGGGCTACACCCAAGCGCAGTTGAAGTGGCCGAACGACCTGATCGTCGATGGCAAGCGCAAGCTGGTCGGCCTGCTTGCCGAGGGCGGTGGCGAATACGCCGGCCCGGCGCGCGCGGTGATCGGCATCGGCATCAACACCCACATGCCGCCGTCGTTCGGCGAGCAGATCACCCAGCCGTGGGTGGACCTGGACACGTTGGCCGGCAAGCCGGTGGACCGCAATGGGGTGGTTGCTGCCGTGCTGGCGCGCCTGCTGCCGGCGCTGGAAGAATTCGATCGCGAAGGCCTCGCTCCGTTCCTGCCGCGCTACGCTGCCTTCGACATGCTGGCCGGCCGCGAAGTGCGCGTGGAACTGGACGGGCAGTGGCAGCACGGTACTGCGCTTGGCCTGGCTGATGACGGCGCATTGCGCGTGCGCATCGATGGCCAGGAACGCCTGCTGCACGCCGGAGAAGTCAGCGTGAGGGCGGCATGAGCGATTGGTTGTTCGACCTCGGCAACTCGCGCTTCAAGTTCGCGCCGTTGCAGGGTGACCGTGCCGGTGACGTACAGGCCTGGGCGCATGGCGCCGAAGGCATGGCCGGGCAGCCGCCGCACAGCCTGCCCAGCGGCCGCACCGCGTTCGTGGCCAGCGTGGCGGCACCGTCGCTGACCAGCGCGATGCTGGACCAGCTGCAGCGCCGCTTCGAGCATGTGCATGTGGTGCGCACCAGCGCCGAATGCGCCGGCGTGCGCATTGCCTATGCCAGGCCGGAAAAGTTCGGCGTCGACCGCTTCCTCGCCCTGCTGGCTGCGGCCAAGGCGCAGCGCCCGGTGCTGGTGGTCGGCGTGGGCACCGCACTGACGATTGATCTGCTCGATGCCGACGGCCAGCACCACGGTGGCCGCATCTCCGCATCGCCCACCACCATGCGCGAAGCACTGCACGCGCGTGCCGTGCAGCTGCCCGCGACCGGTGGCGGCTACAGCGAGTTCGCCAACGACACCGCCGACGCGCTGGCTTCCGGCTGCGATGGCGCTGCGGTGGCGCTGATTGAACGCAGCGCACAGCACGCGCACACGCTGCTGGGCGTGGCACCGTCGCTGCTGGTGCACGGTGGCGGCGCAGCGGCGCTGATGCCGTTGCTGCCCGCTGCCGATTACCACCCCTCGCTGGTGCTGGATGGCCTCGCCCGCTGGGCGGTGCACCAGCGCGCGCGCTAGTATCCGCGCATGCTCACCCGTGCCCTGATCGTCGTACTGGCCATTCTCAATCTCGGCGTCGCCTGCTGGTGGCTGCTGCGCGATGCGCCGCAGAAGCCTGCGCCTGCGCCGCAACCGGCTGGCGTCGCCGAGCTGCGCTGGGTGCCCGGTGGCGTGGATGCCAATGCCGCAGCCGAGGCCACCGCCGCCGCCCCGACTGCACCGCTGATGGAGCGCGAACCGGCGGCGAAGACCGCGGTGGCTGCGACACCCGCGCCGGCCGTGCCGGCCAAGCCGGAATCTGCCAAGCCGCAGGTGGCTGAGGCTGCGCCGGTTGCTGACGCTGCCAAGCCGGGAACACCGCCTGCACCCGTTCCGGCAGCGGAAAAGCCCGTAACCCCGCCCGCGGCCGCCGAGCCGCCGCGCTGCGTCGCGCTGGGCCCGTTCGCCGACCGCGCCGCCGCGACCAGTGCACAGGGCAAGGCCGGTACGCTGCTCAGCCAGGTGCGCCTGCGCGAACAGCCCGCTGCCAGCGGCAGTGCCCGCTACCGGGTGATGCTGCCGGCCGCCGCCAACCGTGACGAAGCCCAGGCCACCGTGAAGCGCATCGTCGCCGCCGGCCTGAGCGACTACTACATCATCAGCCAGGGCGAGGAGGCCAACGCCGTGGCGCTGGGCCAGTACCGCAACCGCGAAGGCGCCGAACGGCGCATGGCGGCGGTGCAGGCCGCCGGCTTCCAGCCGCGCCTGGTCGCCAGCGGCGACACCGGCCAATGGTGGCTGGAAGGGCAGCTGGCGGCAGGCACGCAGCCGGCCCAGGCCCAGCAGCGCAGCGGCGCAGCCCAGAGCCGGTCGCTGGAATGCACGCGGTTGCGCTAGAATCCCCTGACCGCGGCGCTGCCGCCGGTGCACCAACCATGCCGCTTTAGCTCAGTTGGTAGAGCAACTGTCTTGTAAACAGTAGGTCATCCGTTCGATTCGGATAAGCGGCACCACCTGGGAAGCTCTGAAACGCCTTGAAAACAGGGGTTTCAACGAAAAAGGCCAGCGCAGTACGCTGGCTTTCCTGCGTCTGCCGTCCGTCCCTACGCTGACCTCAGGGAAGCAGACTCCTAGGAGGAACTAATGAGCTCGACTGAAGCCCGACAACCTCGCTTCTGATCTGCTGGCATCGGTCCAGCATCAAGTCGCCGGATGAAGCTCCAAGCCGGATGCCTCCGTCCGCCAGCAACGGATAGGTTTCCAGTCGCACGCGATAGGCTTCCTGCGAGGAGTAGCGTACCGCCTGATCGCCGGACGCGAGAGGGGCCCCCGGTAAGTCTTCTTCCGCAATGAGGCCGTTGATCCGAAGTTGCGCGCACAGGCCCGCGTAGTAGGCGCTTCTTTCGTCCTGTCCTCGGGGATTTTTTTCAGCGTGGCCTAAAGCGTGAAAGCTTTCGTGCGCAACCAAGTCAACAAGATTCGCGAAGGTTCTATGTTGATTGCTGTATACAGGTGCCACAAACGCAAGCTGCCTGCCTGTGGCAAAGAGGCCAATCGATCTTGTTCGTATTGCCCCAGCAGTGCCTTCCGGCAGAAGAAGGATTCGGTACCTGTTTGATGCTGCCGGTATCCATGACTCGGATGCCGCAGCCGCAGCATCGATACGTGCGCACACATCTGCGGCATCAAGCGCCAGCCCGTTCGCGATCTGCAGGTTGATCGTCCGCGCGGTATTCGCGCAGCGGACGAGGTTCGTAGCGCCTACGGCGTTCTTCCCCGGTAGAACAGAAGTCGTATGGAAGTAACGGAGAGGGCCTAGAGGGACGGAAACAACTTCAGTGTATCCCGCTGAAGCAACCCCATTGGGAAGTGTGGTAGTCGCGCAGCCTGAAAGAACAATGGTGCAGACGCCAACCAGGAAGATTGCAATTGTGCGCATCTTGTCCCCACATGAAAGCGGGGCTGATGCCTCCGCTCCAGCGAATCGTGTCAGGTGTTCCACGACAACCAGGTCATCCGTTCGACTAGGATAATCGCCCCCATTCCCATGAGTCAGCGCCTCTTTGCGCTGCTCCAGGTACTCCCATTTGTTCGAAGGGCGGCAGAGCGGTTGCGTCGACGGCCTTACCTTGAGAATGCTGGCCCGTCCTGCGCATGAACCTGCTGCGCCGGCTGCTGTTCAAGATCTGCGGCCAACGCTTCAGCGCGATGAAGGGACTCTGCTTCAGGCAGGCGAAGCGCGTCCATCATATTCATGGTTCCACGGCGTTGGGCAGGATCGTCCATCGCTCCCTCGACGATGAATACTCTCTTGCCACGTGCAAGGGACTATCAGCCTGTGCAAGACCCGCTCGAAGTGTTGGGGATTTGGTCAGAAGCGATGCCAGCGAGGGATCAACCAAAGGCGAAGCCGGACGACGTGTTGCCCCTGGTCGGCCACTCTCCTGCGGCTGTGACAGTGCAGATTCTTCAGTACGCTCCATGGTGCGGCTCTTTCGCAATGACAGGGATCAGCGCTGACTGATCGATACGTAGGTCAGCGTCTTGTGGTCAAGGGAGAGCCCGAGTACAACCTTGGCACTGTTCACCTGAGCAGACCAGTAAGGGCGGGAATCAGGCGCATCCGGGTGGGGTGGATACATGGCGGATTCTTCCCAGATGATTCCCTCGAGCGCGATGCTCGGCGGTGTGAATTCAAAGATCAAGGTCGCGTGCGTAGGATCGTCGGCAGGACTTCTCAGCGTGATGTTCTGGATACCAAGTCCGCCCAGCATGCCGCGTTCTGCGGTCCGCTCGTCCCTCAAGCCTTGTCGAGTCGGTTCTCCCAGGTGCGTGTGGAGCTGTTCATTCAATGCGTCGACATCATCAAAACGCAATTTGGTCAAACGCTCGATATCGTTCTTGAACCGCTCCATACCAGTTTGACTACCTGATTCGACGGGCTGTGTTTGATTCAGATGATCTGATGGGGGCGGCGGCGCGGCGCTCGTACATGCTGCCAGCACAAGCGCCGGAACAGCGATCGCGAGGCGACGACGCACTGCTATCCAGAGGTGGCGCCGAAGTTCACGTTCTGATGAAGAAGCGCATTTCTCGACCCATGCATCCATGAAAGCGTCTCTCGCGCCAATGTCACGCTCTTGAATCTAGCACAGCATCTTTTGACTGCGGATTGGGTCCGTGATCCGTGCCTTGGGTGTGCGATTGCACGCCAGCGCAGCATAAGCACATGCGCCGATCATGATGCGTCGGCGCGGCGCCGGTCGCAAAGGCGATGGAACGAAGATGAAGAAACCGCCATTCGCTGGTTTTCTCGTCCCAACCCGGTGAGTCAACTCACTGTATGGCGCGGGCAGATCCTTCGATCAATGCCGCACATACACTGCGACCGCAGCAGCCTCAGCTACGCACCTGCAACGCCACATACTCCGCCAGTCCCCGGCAGGCCAGCATCAGTCCTTCGCGCGTGCCGTCGCCGATGTCGTCTTTCTCTTCCCCGTCCACGCGCACGCGCTCGGCGGCGTGGTACAGCTCCAACAGCGACACCAAACCCACCGCAGCGCGATCCCGGCGTGCGGCGGCCACGGCCTGGCCGGGTGTGCTGGCGGGCCCCGTCCACGGCTGTCCATCGGCGGCATCACCGGCGCGGATGCGCTGCAGGCAGCTGGGCAGGTTGATGGACGCAGGCGCTTCGTTCGCAGCGGCGAAAGCGGCTTCCAATGGCTGCGCCAGTTCGGGCGGCAGGCGCAGGGCGGCCTCGCCCAGGGTGGCGGTCAGGTATGGGTGGTTGGTTCTGGACATGCGGGCATCCTCGTCAGGAACAGAGGTGCCGCCACGATAGGGTGGCGGGCGATGCGTGGCTTCCAAGACCGGAGATCGATGAGCCGGCGGGCACAGGGCCCCCACGCACCGCCCGCCGTCGATCGGCGAACGGATTGCCAGCCGGCGCCGCACCTGGAAGGACGACGCCGGCTGGCAAGCGTATACAGCTTCAATCAAACGGGCTTGGAAGACCCGGCCACCTCTGCAGGTGGCGATTCATCATGCGCAGGCGAAATCCCCGTCTGCCAGTCGATTGTTTCGATGGCATCGGGAGATCTGAAAGGAAAAATGAATTATCGCGATTGGCCTGTTTCGAGCAGTGCAATGCCAGAAGCGACAGTTCGCGCAGTGCCGCGAACCACGATACATCCGGCTGTGCCATTGCTGTCGCACGGCCCATCGCGGCCCACGACGTAAAGCTGGCTTAACCGCCCCGGCAGGGCTCCAGGAACACCCTATCAGACCTGAATCCCCACGCGCGCCGCCGGGTTCTTGATATTCCTCACGGACAGGCCGCAGCGCCCCACCGCATACTGCCGCCACACGCCCACCCTGGGCCCCTTCGGGATCCGCACATGCGTCGCCATGCCCTATCGCTCACCGTCGCACTGGTGTCCACCGCTTTCGTGGCCCCGGCCATGGCCGCCGTGCCGTTCTTCAACGCCAGCTGCCCGGGCGGTATCGATGTGCACGCCGACGAAGGCGGCCCCGTCTACGTGCAGGGCCGCGAGGCGGCGCTGAAACGCTTCAACGACCGCTACTTCGAAGCGCGCGATGCCAACAGTGGTATCACGTTGTCGATCAGCCGCAGCGATGACGGCACGCCGCAGATCAGCTACACCGGCCGTGGCGGCGCCAATGGCATTTGCCAGGTCAGTAGCAGTGGTGCACCTGCGCCCGCCGCAAACAGCGTTCGCCCTCGCGACGCTGCCGCTGGGGATGCCGCGCTACCCCGCGAAGTCACCTGCGAATCCACCGGCCAGCAGCAGGTGTCGTGC
The DNA here is from genome assembly GCF_042136455.1 of Stenotrophomonas sp. 3diitr2024. Taxonomy (NCBI): domain Bacteria; kingdom Pseudomonadati; phylum Pseudomonadota; class Gammaproteobacteria; order Lysobacterales; family Lysobacteraceae; genus Stenotrophomonas; species Stenotrophomonas sp. 3diitr2024. The sequence goes on along the minus strand of NZ_JBHHMJ010000154.1, from coordinate 351 downwards.
GATCTGAATACCCGCGGCAATGTGGAAATCGTGCGCCAGCTCAGCCGCACCCGATGCGAGGAAGGCAAGAACTGGGGCCTGTCCCGGCACTCGGTGTGGGTCAATGGCGGCTGCCGCGCGGTGTTCCGCAATGTGTCTTCGGTGACCACCCCGGCGCCGGCAGGCGATACCGCGTTGGGCGCCTGCAACATGCGCAAGGGCGCTCAGGGCGCGCTGGTCACCCAGATGCCGGTGGGCAGCGATTACCAGGAACTGATCATCGATTATCCCGATGGCCGTTTCCTGTGCATGATGCGCAACAACGGTCAGGTGCAGAGCCTGACGCCGGTTCGCCGCCGCGGCGGTTGAGGC
>NZ_JBHHMJ010000132.1:0-1103 GCF_042136455.1 Stenotrophomonas sp. 3diitr2024 | reverse complement strand
ACTGGGTGCTGTGCCTGGCCCTGGGCGCGCTGATGGTGATTGGCCTGGCGACCCTGAAGAGCGCTGGTGGCGACAGCCTGGTGATGGCGCAGGGCGCGCGTTTCGCGGTGGGCACGGCCGCACTGTGGGGCATCTCGCGGGTGCCGATCCTGCGCATCCGCTCGGCCACGCCGATGATCTACGCGATCTCGATGATCCCGCTGCTGGCGGTGTTCGTGCTGGGCACCGGTAAATATGGCCGGCAGTGGCTGGACCTGAAGTTCTTCTACCTGCAGCCGGCCGAGCTGCTGAAGGTCAGCCTGCCGATGATGGTGGCGTGGTACCTGCACAAGATGCCGCTGCCGCCGCGCTTCAATACCGTGCTCGTGGCCTTGATCATCATCGGCGTACCCACCGGCCTGGTGATGCTGCAGCCGGACTTCGGTACCGGCGTGCTGATCGCCGCCAGCGGCGTGTTCGTGCTGCTGCTGGCGGGCCTGCCGTGGTGGTGGGTTGGGCTGGGCGTGGGCGGCGTGGCTGCGGTTGCGCCGGTGGCCTGGTTCTGGTTGCTGCGGCCGTACCAGAAGGACCGCATCATGATGTTCCTGGACCCGGAGATGGACGCGCTGGGCGCCGGCTGGAACATCATCCAGTCGAAGATCGCGATCGGTTCCGGTGGCTTCGATGGCAAGGGCTGGGGCGAAGGCTCGCAGTCGCACCTGAACTTCATTCCCGAGCAGACCACCGACTTCGCGTTCTCGGTGCTGAGCGAGGAGTTCGGCTGGATCGGCGTGGCCACCGTGCTGGCGCTGTACCTTGTGGTGATCGGGCGCTGCCTGTGGATCGCCAGCCAGTCACGCGATTCCTATTCGCGCCTGCTGGCGGGTGCCACCGGCCTGGCGTTCTTCGTCTACGTGCTGGTGAATGGCGGGATGATTTCCGGCCTGCTGCCGGTGGTAGGCGTGCCGATGCCGCTGATCAGCTACGGTGGTACCTCGGCGGTGTCGCTACTGGCCGGCTTCGGGCTGGTGATGGCGGTGCGCAGCCACAATCCAGTGCACGGCGGCTACGGTTGAGTCCGGCGTCGGGGTCAGATCCCTTTTTCCACAGGAAAAAGGGATCTG
>NZ_JBHHMJ010000117.1:0-19027 GCF_042136455.1 Stenotrophomonas sp. 3diitr2024 | reverse complement strand
CCGTCCCCTTTTTCTTCCGGCAACGAGAAAGGCCGGCTTGCGCCGGCCTTTCCTTTGTTGCGCCGAGAGGCTGCTTACAGCGCCTTGGCGGCTTCCACCACGTGCGCCGTGGTGATGCCGAAGTGCTTGTACAGCTGGTCGGCCGGGGCCGAAGCACCGAAGGTGTCGATACCGATCACCGCGCCGTCCAGGCCGACGAACTGGCGCCAGAAACCGGTGACGCCAGCTTCCACGGCCACGCGCTTGCGCACCGCGTTCGGCAGCACCGATTCACGGTAGGCCGCATCCTGGCGCAGGAACACGTCGGTGGACGGCATCGAGACGACGCGGGTCTTGATACCGGCCGCATCCAGCTGGGCCTTGGCTTCGGTAGCCAGCGAGACTTCCGAACCGGTGGCGATCAGGATCACGTCCGGGGTACCGGCGGCATCGGCCAGCACGTAACCGCCGCGCTCGATCTGCTTGATCTGCTCGGCGCTGCGCGGCTGGTGCGGCAGGTTCTGGCGGCTGAACACCAGGCAGCTCGGGCCGTCCTGGCGGGTGATCGCGGCCTTCCAGCTCACGGCCGACTCGACCGCATCGCACGGGCGCCACACGTCGTTGTTCGGGATATAGCGCAGCGAGGCCAGGTGCTCCACCGGCTGGTGGGTCGGGCCGTCTTCGCCCAGGCCGATCGAGTCGTGGGTATAGACGTGGATGGCGTGGGCCGGAATCAGCGCGCTCATGCGCACGCCGTTGCGGGCGTAATCACTGAACACCAGGAAGGTGGCGTCGAACGGAATGAAGCCACCGTGCAGGGCCAGGCCGTTGGCGATGGCGGTCATGCCGAACTCGCGCACGCCGTAATACACGTAGTTGGCGTTGGCGTCGTCGCTGGCAACCGATTTGCTGCCCTTCCACAGGGTCAGGTTGGAGTGCGCCAGGTCGGCCGAGCCGCCGACGATTTCCGGCAGCAGCGGGGCGTAGGCTTCGATGGCCAGCTGCGAGGCCTTGCGCGAGGCGATCGTCGGGCCCTCAGCGGCCACCTGGGCGATGTAGGCATCGGCCTTGGCAACGAAGTCGGCCGGCAGCTCGCCGTGCGAGCGGCGGGTCAGCTCAGCCGCCTCCGCCGGATACTGGCTGGCGTACTTGTCGAACAGCTGTTCCCACTCGGCCTGGCGCAGGGTGCCGGCGCCATTGGCGCGCCAGCCGTCGTAGATCGCCTGCGGGATCTCGAACGGGCCGTACTCCCAGCCCAGCTGCTTGCGGGTGGCTTCCAGCTCGTCCTTGCCCAGCGGGGCACCGTGGCTGGATTCCTTGCCCGCCTTGTTCGGCGAACCAAAACCAATGGTGGTGCGGCAGCAGATCAGGGTCGGCTTGTCGCTCTGCGACAGCGCAGCCTCGATGCCGGCCTTGATGCTGTCCGGGTCGTGGCCGTCAACATCGCGAACCACGTTCCAGCCATAGGCCTCGAAACGCTCCGGGGTGTTGTCGGTGAACCAGCCCTCGACATTGCCGTCGATCGAGATGTGGTTGTTGTCCCAGAAGCAGACCAGCTTGTGCAGGCCCCAGGTGCCGGCCAGCGAGGCCGCTTCGTGCGACACGCCTTCCATCAGGCAGCCATCACCCATGAACACCCAGGTGCGGTGGTCGACCACTTCCAGCTCCGGGCGGTTGAAGCGCTGTGCCAGCAGCTTCTCGGCCAGGGCGAAGCCGACGGCATTGGCGAAACCCTGGCCCAGCGGGCCGGTGGTGGTTTCCACGCCCGGGGTCTCGTGGCGCTCCGGGTGGCCGGCGGTGTGGCTGCCCAGCTGGCGGAACAGCTTGAGCTGCTCGATCGGCAGGTCGTAACCGCTCAGGTGCAGCAGCGCGTACTGCAGCATCGAACCGTGGCCGTTGGACAGCACGAAACGGTCGCGGTTGAACCAGTGCGGGTTGCTCGGGTTATGGCGGAGGTAGTCGTTCCAGAGGACTTCGGCGATGTCGGCCATGCCCATGGGCATGCCGGGGTGGCCGGACTTTGCGGTTTCAACCGCATCGGCGGCGAGGAAGCGGATGGCGTTGGCCAACTGGCGACGGGTAGGCTGCGTCATGGTTCTGTCGGAATCGGGAGGCGGCCGCGGACGTGCGGGCGGCCTATTGTCCCACAGACCCGGGGCCGGGTTCAGGCGTAGGACCAGATCCCTTGCCAGTGAAAGGGATCTGGTCCCGCCAACCCCTTACTTGGGCGCGGCAGCCTCGATCACGCCACACATCGACTTCTTCTGGAAGTCCTCGCCAGTGGCGTAGGTGGCCGGGGTGGTCTTGGTCACGGTGATCTTCGAACCCTTGCCCTCGGCTTCAACCAGCACGTTCCACGGCAGGGTGGTCTGGCCACCATTGAACTGGACGTTCTGTTCCAGGGTCAGCATGCCCAGGTCCTTGTCCACGCTGGCCACCTTCAGGCCCGACTTCACGCCCTCGATCTGGATACGCTTGAGAGCGTCGGCCGGGGTAACGTTGGGCACCACGTCCCAGGTTGTGAAGGTGCGCCCGGCGAAGAAGCTGCCGGTCTTGGTGTAGTTGGTTTCACAGGCCTTCTGGGCACTGGCGTCGAAAGCCAGCAGGCCCAGGGCGGCGACCATCACGTACGAAATCCTCATTTCTGCTCCCTTTCGCACGGCGCCAATCCCGACGCCTTCCATGCGTCGGGATAGTATCCATGGCATTCAGGGCGCGTTCAATCGAGGGGCGTGCCCAGCGCCGGTCCGTCATGCGACTCGCCCTTGGCCACCAGCGTGGTCAGGGCCAGGTCGCCGGTCACGTTCAGGGCGGTACGGCACATGTCCAGGAAGTGGTTCACGCCCAGGATCAGGCCGATGCCCAGCGGATTCACACCGACCATCGCGCAGATCATCGCCACCACCGGCAGCGAGCCCGACGGCACACCAGCAGTGCCGATGCCGCCGAGGATGCAGACCGCCATCACCATGATCTGCTGGCCAATGCTCAGGTCCACGCCAAAGAACTGGGCCAGGAAGATCACCGTCACGCCCTCGAACAGCGCGGTGCCGTTCTGGTTGGCGGTGGCGCCCACGGTCAGCACGAAGCGCGACACGCGCTGCGGCAGGCCCATCTGGTCGGCCACGCGCAGTGCGGTCGGCAGGGTGGCGTTGCTGGAGGCGGTGGAGAACGCCATCACCGTCGCTTCCTGGGTATCGCGGAAGAACGACAGCGGCGAGCGGCCAGACAGCCATACGGCAGTACCGTAGGTCACGACCATGTGCAGGCCGAGCGCCAGCACCACCACGCCCACGTAGGCGCCCAGGCGGATGATCAGCTCGAAGCCGAACAGCGCGGCCAGGTTGAACATGAAGCAGGCCACCGCATAGGGGGCCAGGCGGATGACCAGGTTGATCAGGGTCATCGAGATTTCAAACACGCCTTCGATGGCGCGGCGCAGCGGGGCGACCTTCTCGTTGTCGGTCAGCACCATGCCGATGCCGAACATCAGCGCGAAGAACATCAGCGACAGGATCGCACCGTTGTCCGACGCGGCCTGCAGCACGTTGCTCGGCACGATCGACAGCAGCATGTCCATGCCCTTCGGCGTGCCATGGATGCCAGCGACGATTTCCTTGCTGCGTTCGGCGTTCTCCGACAGCATCATCGCGGCGACCTGCGGATCCACGCCGGCGCCCGGCTTGAGCAGGTTGACCAGCACCAGGCCGATGCCCACCGCGATGCCGGACAGCAGCACGGTATACGCCAGGGTCTTCCAGCCGATGCGGCCGAGGGCGCGGATGTCGCCCATCTCCGACACGCCCATGATCAGCGCCGAGAAGATCAGCGGCACGATCAGCATGAAGATCAGGTTGAGGAACAGGCCCGACGCCGGGGTGGTGACGTAGTCCATGACCCACTTGGCACCGGCCTGCAGACCATCGACGCTGCCGCCCAGGGCGTGCACGATCAGTCCCAGGATCAGGCCGATCGCAAAGCCGATGCCCATCTTCCAATGCAGGGGCAACTTCTTCTTGTCGGCAGCAGCTGCTGTCATGCGCGGGTTTCCTCGAAAAATGAATGCACTCTAACAAAGCGCGCAAGCGGCGCCGGTTCAGGTTCGCCGCGTTGGATACAACGGCGCCAGGCCAGTTTCTGCGGCACCCGTGGCCACCGACCAGTGCGGTCCGTCACGGAAGACCTCACGCAGGCGCGTGCGCAACGGGGCCAGTTCGCCCTGCCCGCCCCAGCGCGCCTGCTGCAGGTCCAGCAACACCTGGCGCTGGGCCGGGTCATCCAGCCGGGCGATCACCTGCTCGATGCGCTCCACGCCCGCCATCGCACACAGACGCGCCTCCACCTGATCGAAACCCTCACCATCCAGCGCGCGGCGCAGTTCGGCCAGGCCCGCGCGGCCGCTCACCACGGTCGGCACAGAGGGCGTGCCGGCTGCAGGCGCCGCCACACGCGGGCGTCGGCCTCGCTGCCAGCCCCACAACAGGGTCAGCAGCCACAGCAGCGCCAGGCCAATGGCCGCCGCCATCCACGGCCACGGACGCTCGGACAGGCCGCTGGCGCGTGGATCGGTCGCGGCGATACGCGCATCCTGTCCATCGCTGCCCGGCAGCGCGGCAGCGGTGTCGATCGGTGGCAGCGCTGCCGGCGAGGCAGTGGCAGCGCCGGTACCGGCCGCAACGGCCAGCGTCAGGTCCGGCAGCTTGGCTTCCTGTGCCTTGCCGTTGCGCACATCCCACCAGGGCAGGCGTGGTCCCGGCACCACCAGCGAACCCGGCTGGCGCGGCACGATCGAATAGCGGCGGGTGATCTTCAGGCGCGGCGTGCTGCCGTTGAAGGTCTCTTCGTACTGTGCCGGCTCGGCAAACACCTGCGCTGCGTTGCCGACATCGGGGACCGGCAGGTCGGTGAACTGTGCTCGGGTGGCGCCTTCGGCAACCGCTTCGACCACCACGTTGGCTGCCTCGCCGGTACGGGCACTGGTGGGCGCGCTGGTGTAGCGCAGCTGCAGGCTCTGCAGGGGCAACCACGGCTGCGGCGCCTGTGCCGGCTGTGCCTGCACCTGCAACGTGCGGTCTGCGCCAGTGGCATTCATGCGGCCATCGCCGCCCCCGAAGAAGTCATCGAAGAAACCTCCGGCACTGCGCCCGCTGAAACGCGCACCGGACAGCCGCAACGCGCCGCTGCGCTCGGGGATCAGCAGGAAACGTCGTTCGACCACGTTGTAGCGGCGCCCGTTGACCTGGCGCACATCTGTGCGGTCGTCGCCAACGCGCTGCAACGACGCGCCCGCCGGGGTATCCAGCACCAGCTCGCCGGAGGCCAGCTGCGAGGCGAAATACAACCGCACCACCACGCCCACGCTCTGCTGCACGTACGGCGTATCGTCATCGACAAGGGTTTCGATGAAGGCCATCGCATTGCTGTCAGGCCTGGCCACGGCGGCCGCATCGACCTGCAGCGTCAGCGGCGCAGTGCGCACACTGCCCACCTGCAGGCCCGGTACCACCAGCGCACCACTGCGCCGCGGCGTCAGCGCCACGCCATACAGGTTGCGCTGCTGCATGCTGCCATTGCTCCATTCCACCTGGCGGCTGCTGGTCTGGCCGCTCAGGTCGAAGTCGGTGCGCAATGGCGTGAAGTCGGGAGCGCCCTGATCGCTCTCGACATTAAGGGTGACCGTATCACCCATCGCGATGCGGTCGCGGTCCAGCCAGGCACGTGGTTGCGCCCAGGCCAGCAGCGGCAGCCACAGCAACAGCGCCGCCAGTACCGGCCGTGACCAGTGCCCGTGCATGTTGATCGCCCGCGTCATCGCCCTTCCCTCTTCCTGCGTTCGTTTTCCAGCTGGAACTTGGCCCGCAGCAACGCGCCCGGATCATCCGGCACACGCCGCATCCACGCTTCCACCGCCTGTTGCTCCTCGCGCTCGCGCGGCGTGCGGCCCTCCCCCCCCGGTACGGGTTTGCCGTCCTTGCCAGCCTCGCCCTCGCGTGCCTGCTGCATCGCCTGCTGCATGCGCTGGCGCTGCTGCTCATCGGCCTGGGCCTGTGCCTTGGCATCCTCCACCTGTGGTGGCGCCTGCTGGCCATCGCGGCCGCGCTCGCCGGGCTGCGGGCTCGACGGGTTCTTGTCGTCACCCGCCTTGGGCTGCCCCTGCTGGCCCTGGCCGGGATTCTGCTGTCCCTGCTGCGGCTTCTGGCCCTGCGGGTTCTGCTGGCCCGGGGCATCGTTCTGCTGCTTCTGCTGCCCGTTCTGCGGTGGCTTCTGCTGATCCTGGCCTTTGCCACCCGACTGCCTGCGCTTGCGCGCGGCATCGACCACGGCACGGTTGGCGACCGCATCGGCCATGCCGGGATGCAACGCCAGCGCGCGGTCGTAGGCGGCGATCGCTTCGTCGTAGTTGCCTTCGCGTGCCAGCGTGTTGGCCAGGTTGTACCAGCCGGCATCGCTGTCGATACCCTCGAACTGCCTGCGCGCAGTGGCGAAGTCGCCCTTGCGGTAAGCCTGGACCCCCTCGGCCAGGCGCTGATGCTGCGCCTGGTCGTTACGCTTCCACAGCGTGCCCTGCGCGGGTTGCGAGGCCTGCGTCGCAGGTGCCTGCGCCTGCGCGTGATTCATCCATGGCACGAGGCCGACCGCGAGCACCGCGGCCAGCAGCGCACGACGGCGGAAGGCCAGCAATGCCAGCAGCATCACCGGCGGCAGCAGCCAGAAGCCTTCGTCACGCCACTGCTTGCCTTCGCCCGGCCGCTGCGCCGCCGTGCCTTCGCGCGCGTCGAGTACACCGAGCGCACGCAGATCGCTGTCATCGGCGGAGATGCGTGCATAGCGGCCGCCGCCGGCAGTGGCCACCGCGCGCAGGCTGCCCTCATCCAGCGCAGCCTGGCGGATCTGCCCGCTGCCATCGCGGTAGGCCGCACCGGCAGGCGTGCCCAGGCCCAGCACCGACACCTGCAGGCCCAGGCTGCGTGCCTGCGCTGCCGCCAGTGCAGCTTCACCATCCGCCTGATCGCTGACCAGCAGGATCTGCCCCTGCAGCGCACCGATCTGCCGCATCAGCCGTGTTGCCCAGTCGATGCCGCGGTCGGCACGCTGGCCATCGCGTGGCATCACGTCCGGCGACAGCGCATCCAGATACAGCGCAACATTGCGGCCGTCATCAGTCAGCGGCGCCACGGTGTAGGCATCATCGGCATACACCACCAGGCTCACCTGCCCGCCCTGGCGCGCGCGCAGCAGCTCGCCCACTTTCGCGCGCGCCTGCAGCAGGCGCGACGGTGGCAGATCGGTTGCGCTGATCCGGCTGGACAGGTCCAGTACCACCAGCAGCGGTGCGCTGGCCTGGAACATCGGCTGCGCCTGCTGCCGCCAGCTCGGCCCGGCCATCGCCAGCGATGCCAGTGTCCAGCCCAGCAGCAGCGCCCATGGCAGGCGCACACGACGCTTCGCGCCGGCGGCCAGCAGATGTGGCAACAGATGTGCATCCACCGCCTGCCGCCACGCATCACTGCGCCGTTGCCGGTACAGCGCCAACGCGATGATCAGCGGCAGCGCCAGCAGTGCCCACAACCACTCGGGCCGCAGGAAGTGCAGCGCGTTCCAGTCGGGAAGATTCGAAGCAAACGCGATCATCGGCGACGCTCCGGCCACAGCCATGCCAATGCGCCCAGCAGCAATGCCAGGCCCAACGGCCACGCATAGCGTTCCTCGCGAGGGCGCAGGCTCGGGCCCTTTGCGGCCACTGGCTCCAGGCGATCGAGCTCGGCATAGATGCCGGCCAGCTGCGCGGTATCACGCGCGCGGAAGAACTGGCCGCCGGTCATGCTGGCGATCCTCTTCAGAGTGGCCTCATCGACCGGATCCTGGTCGGTGGAAATCGGAATGCCGAACAACCGCATGCTGCCATCGCCGCCAAACGCAACCGTGTGGATGCGCACGCCTTCGGCGCGTGCGACTTCCGCAGCGCGCAGGGGTTCCAGCACACCGGCATTGCTGACACCATCGGTCAACAGGATCAGTACGCGCTGCCCCTCCGGCTGGCTACGCAGGCGCTTGACCGCCAGGCCGATGGCATCACCGATGGCGGTCTCGCGCCCGGCCAGGCCGACCACGCTGTCGCGCAGCTGGTCGCGCACGCTGGCCAGGTCCGCAGTCAGCGGCGTGAGCGTATAGGCGCGGTCGCCGAAGATCAGCAGGCCAACGCGGTCGCCGGCACGACGATCCAGGAAGTCGGCCAGCACAGCCTTGGCCGCGGTGAGGCGATCGACCGCCTGGCCGCCCAGCACCATGTCGCCCTCGCCCATGCTGCCGGACACATCCATCGCCAGCATCATCTGCCGCCCCTGCTGCGGCGGGGTGATGGCTTCGCCCAGCTGCTGCGGTCGTGCCAGCGCGATGCACAGTGCACACCAGCCCAGCCACAGCAGCAGCGTGCGCAGCCACGACGCGTCAACACGGCCGCCACCAGACAGGGCTTCGAGCTCGGCGGCAGCATAGGGCACACGCAGTGCGGCGCCGGGTTCTGCACGGCGCTTCCACCAGCGCATCAGCAGCGGCATCGGGAGGGCCAGCAGGGCCAGCGGCCACGCCAGCTGCAGGTCCGGCCATGGCCAATAGGTCGTCCACAGGTTCATCGGCGGCGCTCCAGCAGCATCGCCAGATAGCGTTCGCGGGCCCAGCTGCGCACAGCGGCCACGTCGTTGCTGTCGACGCGCGGGCGATAGGCGCCTTCGGCCAACAGGCTGCGGCGCGCATCGGGCAACGTGCCCTGCGGGTCCAGGCGTTGCCACCAGGCGTCATCGCGCAGTGATTCGCTGCCCGGCTTCGCATGGCGTGCGGCACGGCGCAGCAGTCCCGCGATGGCCGCCAGTTCGGCCGTAGCGTCGGGGGCGATTGCCAGTTCCTGATCGAACAGCTGCAACCAGCGCTGGCGGCGGCGGCGACGTCGCCACATCACCACGGCGATCACCAGCAGCAACAGCACGACCACCGCGCCGATCATCAGGTAACCAGGGGCTGGCGGCCACCATGACGGTGCTGGCGGCAGCTGCACATCGCGCAACGGCAGCGCGGCGCTCATGCCGGCACCTCGGTCGGCGACGGCGCCAGCCAGGCGTCGCTGGGCGCATCGGTAGACAGCACCTGTACGTCGACACGGCGTGCGCCGAGCTGGCGCCGCAGTTCCTGCAGCGGTTGGACGAAGTGTGCCTGCCAATGGGCCTGCACTTCACTGCGACGCAGGTCGAGGCCGATGCGCTGCTGTGCGGTCTGGAACTGCAACGCCGCCGACGGTGGCCGCAGCTCCAGTGGATCGACCAGCAGCACCAGGCTGAGGTCGTGATGCTGGGCCAGCGCGCTCCAGCGCGCGGGCGGAATGCAGATGGCCTGCTGCGGATCGGCCAGCACCAGCATGCGTGCCCCCGGGCGCAGCACGCGACCGGCATGGTCCAGCGCGCGCTCCAGGCCCAGATCGTCGGCTGGCGGCTGTGCGTACCAGCGGGTCAGCGCGTCGAGCACGCGCAGCACGCCGCGTGGCCCACCTGCCGGAGCGATCGGCGCTTCGCGGTCGCTGCCACGCAATGCGCCCACGCGGTCGCCACGGCGCTGCGCCGACCACGCGGCAACAGCACCGGCGCGTGCGGCCTGCACCGATTTGAAGCGCACGCGGGTGCCGAAGTACAGCGCCGGCGAGGTATCGGCCACGATCAGGCTGACTCGTTCGCGTTCGGCCTGGAACAGTTTGGTATGGGCGCGACCGGTGCGCGCCGTCACACGCCAATCGATGTGGCGCGCGTCGTCGCCGGCCACGTATTCGCGCGACTCGGCGTACTCCATGCCGCGGCCGCGCAGCGGGGACGGTGCCTGGCCCGCGTTGCCGGTGCGGCCACGGCGCGGCGGCGGCGGACGCTGTGCCAGCCGGCGCAGCGCGACCAGTTCGGCCAGCTGCGGGCGCAGCCCGTCACCTTCGAGCGCAGACGGTGCCTGTTCCACGGATGGATCGGTCATGCGCAGGCTCAGGGTGCCGGCACCCGGGCCAGCAGCTCCTGCACCAGGCGCTCGCCGTCCCAGCCTTCGGCGGTGGCTTCATAGCTGGGCAGCACGCGATGGCGCAGCACGTCGGCGGCGACCGCGCGCACGTCGTCGGGCGTGACGAAGTCACGGCCAGCCAACCACGCCCGCGCGCGGGCGCAGCGTTCCAGTGCGATGGAACCGCGCGGGCTTGCCCCCCATGCGATGCGGCGGCCGAGGCCGGCGTCGTAGCGCGATGGATCACGCGAGGCCAGCACCAGTTCGATCAGGTAGCGCTCCAGTGCCGGTGCCATGTGCAGGTCCAGCACTTCGCGGCGGGCGTCGAACACGTCCTGCATCGGCATCTTGTCTGGCGCCGGCGCGGCCTCGCCCAATGCACCACGGGCACGCTCACGGGCCAGCCGCAGGATCTCCGATTCGGCGGCCTGGTCCGGGTAACCGATGCGCACATGCATCAGGAAGCGGTCCAGCTGCGCTTCCGGCAGCGGGAACGTGCCTTCCTGCTCGATCGGATTCTGCGTGGCCATCACCAGGAACAGCGGCGGCAGCGCATAGGTATGGCGGCCAACCGTGACCTGGCGCTCGCCCATGGCTTCCAGCAGCGCCGACTGCACCTTGGCCGGCGCACGGTTGATCTCGTCGGCCAGCAGGATCGGGTGGAAGATCGGGCCAGGCACGAACTCGAAGCGGCCCTCCTGAGGGCGCCAGATCTCGGTGCCGGTGAGGTCGGCCGGCAGCAGGTCGGGGGTGAACTGCACGCGGGCAAAGTCTGCTTCCAGGCGCGAGGCCAGTGCACGGATCGCCGTGGTCTTGGCCAGGCCCGGCGCGCCCTCCACCAGCAGGTGGCCGTCGGCCAGCAACGCGATCAGCAGGCGTTCGACCAGGGCCGCCTGGCCGACGATCTCGGTCGACAACGCATCGCGCAGCTGGGTGAATGCCGCATGCAGGCGGGAGGTTGCCGGCGCGGGCGGCGGCGAGACAGTTTCGGGCATCGGCGGTGGCAGGTTCATGGGGGCCTTTGACCGGCGCAGGACGGCACGGGTTCCCGACATCATCGCAGGGTGCCTTGCGATTGGCATCAAGAACGGCTGAACAGCGCATCCGCGCATGGCGTGGATCTACCGGCGGAAACGAGGAAGGGCCGCACAGGGCGGCCCTTCTTCGAAGACTTCGGAGCGGTGGCTCAGTTCTGCTTGGCCACGCGCAGCACCTTCGGGGTGACGAACACCAGCAGTTCGGCCTTGTCCTTGTTGCGGCCGCGCTTCTTGAACAGGTTGCCCAGGAACGGCACGTCGCCCAGGAACGGCACCTTGCTGATGCTGTTGCGATCGGTGAACTCGTAGACACCACCGATCACCACGGTCTGCCCGTCCTCGACCAGCACCGCGGTATTGACTTCGCGGCGGTTGATCGACGGCACGGTGCCGTAGCCCTCCAGCTGGATCAGCTGGTCGACTTCGTCCTTCTTCACCTGCATGTTGAGGAACACGCGGTTGTCGTTGGTGATGGTCGGAGTGACCTTCAGCTCCAGCACCACTTCCTTGAACTGCACGTTCGGCGTCGCCACGCCGCCAGCGGTACCACCGCTGATGGTGACGTAACCGATCTCCTTGCCCTGCTTGATCATCGCTTCGCGCTGGTTGGTGGTGACCACGCGCGGGTTGGAGATCACCTCGCCTCGCGATTCCTGCTGCATGGCCGACAGTTCCACGTCCAGCAGGTAGCCGGCATTGAGGATCGACAGTGCCAGCGAACCCGGGTTGCTGGCGGCGGCCACCGGCAGGTTCCAGTTCAGGCCACGGGTGATCGCCGAGCCGGACTTCACCGGCGGCGGGCCGACCCGGCCACCGGCTTCCCAGTCACGCTCGGCCTTGGCGTTGGCCAGGTCTGTTGCGACCTGCGACTTGCGGGTCTCGGCATTGGCATCCAGGCTGCCGCTGAAGTACACGTTGTCACGGCTGCCGCTGACACCGAACTTCGCGCCCAGTTCGCGGGCGAAGGTATCGGTGGCGATGACAATGCGGCTTTCGATCAGCACCTGGTCGACCGGGCGGTCGATCACGTTGATCAGCTCGCGCATGCGCGCGATCTTCTTCGGGATATCGCTGATCATCAGCGTGTTGGTGCGCTCGTCGGCCACGATGCGGCCGCGCGAGGACAGGAAGCCACTGTCTTCCTGCGACGAGCTGCCCGAACCACCACCGCTGCCACCACCGCCACTGCCACCAATGCCCTTGGCCTCGGTCAGCGCTTTGAAGATCTGCGTGGCGCTGTGGTAGTTGATCTGGATGTAGTCGGTCTGCAGGTCTTCGCGGTTCTCGATGGCGATGCGCGCGTCTTCCTTCTCCTGCTCGAACTTGGCCAGTTCAGCCTGCGGCGCCACCCAGATCACGCTGCCATCGCGACGCTTGTCCAGGCCCTTGGCGCGCAGGACGATGTCCAGCGCCTGGTCCCACGGTACATTGACCAGGCGCAGGGTCACATTGCCCTGCACCGAGTCGGACGCAACCACGTTCAGGTTGGACTCCTCGGCGATCAACTGCAGCACGGTGCGCACCGGCACGTCCTGGAAGTTGAAGGTCACCGGCTTGCCGGTGAAGCCGCGCTGGCCGACGGCCTTGGCCGCCTGGGTGACGCTGCCGGCGGTGACCGCGCCGACGGCGGCCTGGGCCTGCCGCGGGCTGATCTCGACCACGTACTCGTTGCCGCTCTGGTAGGCCAGCGACTCCACTGCACCGCCGGTACTCAGCACCAGCTGGGTGCCGGCACCCGACGGCTTGGCGTCGATGCGCTGTACCGGCGTGGCGAAGTCGGTGACGTTCATCGGCTTCTGCAGGTTGGCCGGCAGTCGGGCATTGCCGACGTCGACCACCACGCTGTTGCCCTGCGTGCGCAGGTCAGGAATCGCGCCCTGCCCGTCGAACTGCACGATCAGGCGCCCGGCGCCGTCATCGCCACGCTTGAAATCGATCTTGGCCACCGACAGGCCTGCCGGCGCAGCGGCCGGTGCCACGGTGGCGCCCACCGGTTTTTCCGCCGGTGCGGCAGCCAGCGCCGGAGCGCAGGCCAGCATCAGCGCGACTCCCAGCGCGCTGACACGGTTCAAGGTAGAGCGCCGGATGGGACGCAGCCCCTTGGCTTGGTGAAAGGTCATCGTGCTATCCCCAGTAAACGATCATTGATCTTCAAGCGAGAGCGTTGCCGGCCGTTCCAGCCAGCCACCCGCGCCATCCGGCACCAGTTCGATCAGCTCCACGCGGTCTTCGAAGACCGCCGTGACCCGCCCGTCGCTCTGCCCCAGGTAACCGCCCGGGCGAACCCGGTAGGTGACCTTGTCCGGCCCCATCACCAGCGCCACGGTGCCTGCACCGGTACCGATGGTGCCGACCATGTCCAGCGCATCCAGCGGGAAGCCTTCCAACGGCTCCTTGCGCCGGTTCGGGTCCGGTCGCAATCCGCCGTTCCCCTGCTGCGGATTGGTCCAGGCATCGGTGAACGGATCGCGCATGCCCTGCGCGGAGTATTCAAAGGTCTCGAACTGCTGCATCACCGGCAGCGGCTCCAGCGGTTGCGCCGGTCGCGCGCGCTCGCCTTCCACCCACTTCTCAAGGTTCGGTGCGTCGCCGGGCGTGCTGGTCACGCCACGGCCGCAACCGGCCAGCAGCAGTACAGCCAGCACCATCGCACCACGTACGGTCTGCGCGCGCATCACTTCTTGCCCTCCTTGCCAGCGTCGGCCGCCTGCTGCGCCTGCACTTCGGTCTCGTCCAGGTAACGGTAGGTCTTGACCGTACCGGACAGTTCCAGTGCACCGCTGCGGACGTTGCCGCCGGTCTTTTCCTTGGGCTTGAGGTTGATGTCATGCATGGTCAGGATCACCACCCGCGGCAACGAGGCCACGCCACTGACGAACGCGCCGAACTGGTGGTAACTGCCCACCATGCGCAGCTTGATCGGCTTCTCGGCGTAGAACTCCTTGATCTGCTCCTGCTCCGGCTCGAACAGCTCGTTGGTCAGGCCGCTGGACAGCGCGGTCTGCGAGATGTCGATGATCAGGTCGGGCATTTCGGTCTTGCTCGGCAGCTGCCGCAGCATCTGCTGCAGCACCTGCTCCATCTGCGCCAGCTGCTGCTTCAGCGGCCCCAGGTTCACCGCGCGTTCCTGCTGCTTGGTGAACTCGGTGCGCAGCTCGACTTCCTTCGATTCCAGGCCGGCCAGTTCCTCGCGCTTGCCGCTGATCAGCAGCATCCACGCCACGAACATGATGACCAGCGCCAGCAACGAGCAGAAGACGATCTTGGCCTTCTGCGGCCAGTTGCCGATGTCGTTGAAATCCAGGTTCTTGATGTCGATCTTCTGGCTCATGCGCGGTCCCCCTGCAGCAGCGCATTGAAGGCCTGCGGCGGCTGCGCCAGGCGGCTGCCCTCAGGCTTCGGGGCAGGTGCCGGGGCCGGCGCGGCGGCCGGAGCGGCCGGTTGGTTCGGCTTGGCCGGAGTGGCCGGCGGTGCAGCGGCCGGTGCGGCGGGAGCCGCTGCCGGCTGGCCCGCTGCCGGAGCCGCAGGCGTCGCGGCATCCGGACCTGCGGCCAACGGAGCCACCGGTGCCGGCGGAGCCGTCGCCACCGACCCATCGGCGTTCAGGCCCGGCGTCGCCGAGACCTCTTCGCTCTGTGCCGGCAGTTTCACCTTGACCACGAACACGTAGGGCAGCGCCTTGATGTCGGCCAGCGGACCGACCTTGCCATCCTTGTCCTTCTCCGGGTCACGCGCTTCGATGATCGACAGCTCCGGATTGGTCATCCAGCCGGAGGTCTCCAGGTTGCGCATGTAGGCCGAAACGCGGGCATTGGACTGGGTGCGCCCTTCCAGCGTCAGCACATCCCCTTCCTGCTTCAGTGCGGTCAGCACCACGCCATCGGGAATGGTGCGCACCAGCGCGTCGAACAGGTGGACCATCTGCGAGCGCTTGGCCTGCAGTTCCTCGATCACCTTCTTGCGGGCCAGCAGGCGTTCCTTCTGCGCGTCGAGGCGATCGATCTCCTTGTTCTGTTCCTTGACCTTCTCGATCTCGGCTTCCAGATAGGCGTTGCGGTCCATCTGGCCGCTCACCTGGCGGTCGTAATAGAACCAGATCATCAGCGACAACAGCAGGCCACCGACAGCGGCCATGCCCAGCATTGCGTAGAACTCGCGCTGGCGTTGCTTGCGCCGTTCGGCGCGCCAGGGCAATAGATTGATGCGTGCCATCAGTCGAAGCTCCTCAGCGCCAGACCGGTCGCGATCATCAGCGCGGGGGCATCCTGGGCCAACGCATGCGCGTTCACCTTCGGCCCCAGGGTCATCTGCGCCAGCGGGTTGGCGACCACAGTCGGCACGCCCAGCTGCTCCTCGACCATCTCCGGCAGGCCACCGAGCACGGCGCAGCCGCCGGCCAGCACGATGTGATCGACGCGGTTGAATTCGCTGCCCGCATAGAAGAACTGCAGCAGGCGGCTGATCTGCTGGACCGTGGCTTCCTTGAACGGCTCCAGCACCTCCATCTCGTAGCTTTCCGGCAGGCCGCCCTGGCGCTTGGCCAGCCCGGCTTCCTCGTAGCTCAGGCCGTAGCGGCGCATGATCTCGTCGGTCAGCTGCTTGCCACCGAACACCTGCTCGCGGCTGTAAAGGCTACGACCGCCGCGCAGGACATTGAGGGTGGTCATGGTGGCGCCGATGTCGACCAGCGCAACCACGCCGTCGATGGACACCGGCAGCTCGCTGGCGACCAGGGCATAGGCGTTCTCGACCGCGAAGGCCTCCACGTCCATCACCTTGGCCTGCAGGCCACCGAGCTCCAGCGCGGACTGGCGCAGCTCGACATTCTCCGAACGCGACGCGGCCAGCAGCACCTGGACCATCTCCGGGTTGTTCGGGATCGACCCGATCACCTCGAAGTCCAGGTTCACTTCCTCGATCGGATACGGAATGTAGTTGACCGCTTCCAGCTCGATCTGGGCTTCCATGTCGTTTTCGTCGAGATCGGCCGGCATCGGGATCACCTTGGTGATCACCGCCGACCCCGCGACGGCGGCAGCGGCCAGTTTGGCCTTGCTGCCTGAACGGTTCATCGCCCGGCGGATGGCCTCACCGACGGCCTCCACTTCGACGATGTTCTTCTCCACCACCGCATTCGGCGGAAGAGGTTCCACAGCGTAATGTTCCACGCGGAAACGATTGCCGCTGCGGGACAGCTGCAAAAGCTTTACCGCAGTCGAACTGATGTCGACGCCTACAAGCGGCGACTGACTTTTTGGGATGAGCCCCACGGTTTCTCCCCTGCCGACGGGCACTTGGACGCAAGACCTGCGTCCGAGCATTAATAACGTATTCTTAGCAAATGGCAACGGCCCTGCTGTGAAATCCCTCACGGATTCACCATGCAGCCCCTGACTGTTCCCCTTGCGCTCCCCGGTGCCGACCCCAGCCGCCACCTTGCGTAATCTATACTCTGCGACCACGAAATTCGCAATCGGAATCTGAACCCGATGACTCGACTCCGCCGCTGGCTGCGCTGGATCTTCCTGATTGTCCTGGTCCTGGCGCTGATCGGCGCGGCCGCCGTGGGCGGTCTGTACTATGCCGTTTCCTCCAAGCTTCCCGACGTGCAGACCCTGCGCGACGTGGAAATGCAGGAGCCGATGTACGTCTACGCTGCCGACGGCAAGCTGATGGCGGTGTTCGGCGAGACCCGGCGCACCCCGGTCACCATGAAGGACGTGCCCGAGCGGCTGAAGCAGGCCTTCCTGGCCACCGAGGACGCCCGCTTCTACGAACATGGCGGCGTGGACTACATGGGCATCGGCCGCGCGGTCTGGCTGCTGGCCACCACCAACGACAAGCGCGTGCCGGGTGGCTCCACCATCACCCAGCAGGTCGCCCGCCAGTTCTTCCTCAGCTCCGAGTACAGCTACACCCGCAAGCTGGCCGAGATCCTGCTGGCGCGCAAGATCGAGTCCGAGCTGAGCAAGGACGAGATCTTCGAGCTGTACCTGAACAAGAGTTTCTTCGGCAACCGCGCCTACGGCGTGGCCGCTGCCGCCGAGTTCTATTACGGCAAGAAGCTGAACGAGCTGGACCTGGACGAGATGGCCTCGCTGGCCGGTATCCCCAAGTTCCCGTCGTCGGGCAACCCGATCTCCAACCCGGAACGTGCCCGCCAGCGCCGCGACAATTACGTGCTGCAGCGCATGGCCGACCTGAAGTTCGTCAGCCAGGCCGAAGCCGACGCGGCCAAGGCCGTGCCGATGCACGCCACCGCGCATGAGCCGCCGGTGCAGGTCGATGCACCCTACGTGGCCGAGCTGGTGCGCCAGGAAATGATCGCCCGCTTCGGCGGCGACGTGGTCAACAAGGGCTACCACGTCACCACCACGATCGACTCCACCCTGCAGACCGCCGCCAACCTGGCCGTCCGTGATGGCCTGCTGCTGTACGACCACCGCCACGGCTGGCACGGCGTGGAGAAGCAGGTGCAGCTGGGCGCCGGCGACGATACCGCCGCGCTGGCCGAGCACCTGCGCGGCATGTACGGCCAGGCCGGCCTGCTGCCGGCAATCGTCGCCAGCACCGCGGCCGATGGCAGCGCCACGGTGGTGCTGGCCAACCGCACCGAGATCGTGCTGCCGGCCGGCGCCGCCAAGTGGACCAACAAGACCCCGGGCAAGCTGGTGCAGCGCGGCGACATCGTGCGCGTACGCGCCGGTGCCAAGGACGGGGAGTGGCTGCTGGACCAGATCCCGCGCGGCCAGTCCGCACTGGTCTCGCTGGATGCCCACAGCGGCGCGCTGAAGGCGCTGGTGGGTGGCTTCAGCTTCTCCGGCAACAAGTTCAACCGCGCCACCCAGGCCCGCCGCCAGCCGGGTTCGAGCTTCAAGCCGTTCGTCTACGCGGCCGCTTTCGACAAGGGCTACAACCCAGCCTCGATCGTGCTCGACGCCCCGGTCGTGTTCCGCGATCGCCGCGGCAAGACCTGGGCCCCGCAGAACGACGGCGGCGGCTTCCGCGGCCCGATGCGCCTGCGTGAAGCGCTGGTGCAGTCGCGCAACCTGGTCTCGGTACGCCTGCTCGATGGCATGGGCGTGGACTACGCGCGCAAGTACATCAGCGAGTTTGGCTTTGCCGAATCGGAGCTGCCGCCGAACCTGTCGATGTCGCTGGGCACTGCATCGCTGACCCCGCTGTCGGTGGCGCGTGGCTACGCGGTGTTCGCCAATGGCGGCTCGCGCGTGGATACCTGGCTGATCGACCAGGTCAATGACCGCGACGGCAACCTGGTGTTCAAGGAAAACCCGGCGCTGGCCTGCCGCGACTGCGCCGGCAGCAGCGATCAGCCGGTCAACCAGGTGGTGGATGGCTTCAACTTCGGCGCCCCGGCCCCGAAGGTGGACCCGGCCGCTGCGGCCAAGGCCGAAGCCAAGACCGAAACTGCCGCCGCTCCGGCCAACCCGGATGCCCGCACCGCTCCGCGCGCGATCGACGCCCGCACCGCCTACCAGCTGGTGTCGATGATGCGCGACGTGGTCCAGCGCGGTACCGGTGTGCAGGCCAAGGTGCTCGGCCGCGAGGACGTGGGCGGCAAGACCGGCTCCACCAACGACCATCGTGACGCCTGGTTCTCCGGCTTCGGCGGCCCGTACGTGACCACCGTGTGGGTGGGCCGCGACGACTTCCGCTCGCTGGGTTACCGCGAGTACGGTGGCAAGGCGGCGCTGCCGATCTGGATCGACTACATGCGCACCGCGCTGAAGGACACCCCGATCGCGCAGAACGAGCCGCCCAGCGGCATGGTCCAGGCCACGCTCAACGGCGCGACCGAGTGGGTGAAGGTGGAAGACATGGATCGCCTGACCGACTACGACCTGAACCTCAATACGCCGCAGGCCGACGCCGCCGCGTTCGATATCTTCTGAGGAAGGGTGCAGTGGGTGCCAACCGTGGGTTGGCACCGATGCGACTGTAGAGCCGAGCCCATGCTCGGCTCC
>NZ_JBHHMJ010000407.1:0-359 GCF_042136455.1 Stenotrophomonas sp. 3diitr2024 | reverse complement strand
GCGCGGCAATGAACGCCGCACGGAAGGGGGCGGTCTCCAGGCCGTCGGCCACGACCTGCAAGCGCGGCGCGATGGCATCGATCGCATCCAGCGCCGCCATCAGTACCACCACGGCATAACCGGGCAGCAGCGTAGTTGCCCTTCATGTCCTTGGCCCACAGCTTCAACGCGGCCTGCTGCTTGGCGCGGCCGTAGGAGAAGCTCAGCGGCCACGGCAGGTTGCCCAGCTGGTTCATCGCGTTCAGGTGCTCGGTGGACGGATTGAAGCGCAGCAGCACCGGAGCCTTGGCCTCCAGCGGCAGGTTCAGCGCTTCCATCTTGTCACGCACCTCCAGGCTGGCCTGGTCCATGTTGGTGCC
>NZ_JBHHMJ010000072.1:0-21059 GCF_042136455.1 Stenotrophomonas sp. 3diitr2024 | reverse complement strand
GGCGCCGGTCCAGGTGCCCACCGAAGCGGTGATGGCCTTGAACGAGCCATCGGCGTTGACGCTGTCCTTGACCGAGGTCAGGGTGACGTTCCCAGAATCGTTTCAGCGTCGCCAAAGCAACCACTTTCATTCGGATATCCTAGTCCCAATTTGGGATATAAGCAACCGTGTCATCTCCATCAGCGGCCGATGTATCCGTGCCGCCACATCCAGCCAGCCGCGCTGGACGGCCTCGGCCAGCGGTGCGTCCAGCACGCTGCGTGGCAGCCCGGTACGCGACTCGAAATCGCGCAGGCCGAAACCTTCGTGCAGGCGCAGCAGGTTGAGCATGTACTCGAACGGCAGCCGCTCCGGCGCGATCACGTCGTCACCACCGAACGAGGCCGGGGTGCCCGCGCTGTCCAGGTAGGCCTGCGGGTGCTTCAGCTTCCAGCGGCGCAGCACGTGTTCTTCGGCACCCGAGCTGATCTTGCCGTGCGCGCCAGCACCGATGCCCAGGTAGTCACCGAAACGCCAGTAGTTCAGGTTGTGCGCACTCTGGCGGCCAGGGCGTGCGTAGGCGCTGACTTCGTACTGGTTGAAACCGGCCTGCGCCAGCAGCGTCTGGCAGTGCTCCTGCATGTCCCAGGCGTTGTCTTCATCGGGAATGCCCTGCGGCGGCCGCGCGAAGAACACCGTGTTCGGTTCCAGGGTCAGCTGGTAGTGCGAGATATGGGCCGGTTGCAGTGCAAATGCGCGTTCCAGATCGGCCTCGGCACCGGCCAGGGTCTGTTCCGGCAGCGCGTACATCAGGTCGATGTTGAAGTTGTCGTAGCCCGCGTCCTGCGCCATCTTCACCGCGCGCTCGGCTTCGCCACTGTCGTGGATGCGGCCCAGACGCTTGAGCATGGCATCGTCGAAACTCTGGATGCCGAAACTGAGGCGATTCACCCCGGCCGCGCGGTAGCGGTCGAAGCGGCCATGTTCGGCGGTGCCCGGGTTGGTTTCCAGGGTGATTTCGGCATTGGGCGCGAAGCGCAGGCGTGCGCTGGCCTGCTGCAGGAAACGGTCGATCGCTTCCGGCGGGAACAGGCTGGGGGTGCCGCCGCCGAAGAACACGCTGTGCACCACCCGGCCCCAGACCAGCGGCAGGTCCTGGTCCAGGTCACGCAGCAGCGCGTCGATGTAGGCGTCGAACGGCAGCTCGCCCTTGGCCTGGTGCGAATTGAAATCGCAGTAGGGGCATTTGCGCACGCACCACGGCAGGTGCACGTACAGCGACAGCGGTGGTGGCACCAGCCGCGGCGGGCTGTCGTGGTCAGCGGAGCAGGCTTCGCCCGGCAGGTGGTTGCAGTGGTCGTGGTCGTGCGGCATGGGCTTGTTCGGTAGTGCCGGCCACTGGCCGGCTTCCCTGGTTCGATCGGGTGGCGTCAGTACAGCGTCGCCAGCTGCTGCTTGAGCTGGTGCAGGGCAATGGCACGGTGGCTGATGGCATTCTTCAGTGCCGGCTCCATTTCCGCGGCGGTCAGGCCGTGGGTGGTGTCCAGGAATACCGGGTTGTAGCCAAAACCATTCGTGCCACGCAGCTCGCGGATGATCTGTCCTTCCCAGCGGCCTTCGCAGATCAACGGCTGCGGGTCGGTGGCGTGGCGCAGCAGCACGATCACCGCATAGAAGCGGGCGCTGCGCTGGCCGTCGGGAATGTCGGCCATCGCGTCCAGCAGCTTGGCGTTGTTGGCCGCCGCGTTGGTCGGGTGGCCGGCATAGCGCGCGCTGTACAGGCCGGGCGCGCCGCCGAGTGCGTCGACGATCAGGCCCGAATCATCGGCCAGTGCCGGCAGGCCGGTCGCTTCGCAGGCCGCGCGTGCCTTCAGCAGCGCATTCTCGACGAAGGTCAGGCCGGTCTCTTCCACGTCGCCCAGGCCCAGTTCGGCGGCCGAGGTGATCTGCAGCGGCAGGTCGGCGAGGATCTCCTGCATCTCCACCAGCTTGCCGGCGTTGTGGCTGGCCAGTACCAGTTTCTTCATTGACGGGGCTCCAGCAGGTCCCAGGTGTTGCCATACAGATCGCGGAACACCGCGACCGTTGCATAGGGTTCTTCGCGCGGCGCTTCCAGGAACTCGACTCCCGCGGCAAGCATCGCCGCGTGGTCGCGGTGGAAGTCGTCGGTGTTGAGGAAGAAGGCGACGCGGCCACCGGTCTGGTTGCCGATGCGGCTGCGCTGCGCCTCGTCGCTGGCACGGGCCAGCAGCAGGGCGGCGGCGCTGCCGTCGGTCGGGCCGACCACCACCCAGCGCTTGTGGCCCTGGTCGATGTCCTCCAGCAGTGCGAAGCCGAGCTTGCCGGTGTACCAGGCAATGGCTTCGTCATAGTCGGCCACCACCAGGGTGGTCAGGGCAAGGCGCCGGTTCATGCCGACAGCGCCGCCTGCTGCGCGGCCAGCAGCTCGGCCACGCCCTTTTCGGCCAGGCCCAGCAGCGCGTCCAGTTCATCGCGACGGAAGGCGTGGCCTTCGGCGGTGCCCTGCAGTTCGATGAAGCCACCACCGTCGTTCATCACCACGTTCATGTCGGTGTCGCAGTCGCTGTCTTCGGCGTAGTCCAGGTCCAGCACCGGGGTGCTGCGGTACACGCCCACCGACACCGCGGCCACCGCGCCCAGGATCGGGTTGCGCTTGATGTCGCCACGCTTCATCAGCACGTTCACCGCATCGACCAGGGCCACGTAGGCGCCGGTGATGGCGGCGGTGCGGGTGCCACCATCGGCCTGCAGCACGTCGCAGTCCAGGGTGATGGTGCGCTCGCCCAGCGCGTTGCGGTCCACGCACGCGCGCAGGCTGCGGCCGATCAGGCGCTGGATCTCCAGCGTGCGGCCGCCCTGCTTGCCGCGGGCCGCTTCGCGATCACTGCGGGTATGGGTGGCGCGCGGCAGCATGCCGTACTCGGCGGTGACCCAGCCTTCGCCCTTGCCGCGCAGGAAGCCCGGCACGCGGTTCTCGACGCTGGCGGTGCACAGCACGCGGGTTTCACCGAAGCACACCAGCACCGACCCTTCGGCGTGGCGGGTGAAGCCGCGTTGGATGACGACCGGGCGGAGCTGGTCGGGCTGGCGGCCGCTGGGGCGGGAGTCGGACATGGTGCGGGTTCCGTAATGGCGAGGGAGTACGCCGCCACGCCCGCGGCCTTCACGGGGCGGGCAAGGGGGCTCTGGTGAGGGCGCTAGGGTACCATTCCCCCTTTGCACGCACCGGACACATTCCATGATTCGAAGCATGACCGCCTATGCCGGCGGCGAGCGGGTCACCCCGTGGGGCACGCTGGGCTGCGAGCTGCGCTCGGTCAACCACCGCTTCCTGGAGGTCGGCACCCGCCTGCCCGAGGAACTGCGGGCGCTGGAACCGCAGCTGCGCGAGCGCATCGCCGCGCGCCTGAGCCGCGGCAAGCTGGATCTGGTGATGCGCCTGCGTGCGCCGGAAGCAGCGGCCAACCTGCAGGTGGACGAGGCCCTGCTGGGCCAGCTCGGCCGCCTGGCGCACCGGCTGACCTCCGATTTCCCCAACCTGCAGGTCAGCTTCACCGAGCTGCTGCAGCTGCCCGGCGTGACCCGTGGCGAGGCCACCGATGCCGCGGCCCTGCAGGCCGAGGCACTGGCCCTGCTGGACCAGGTGCTGGACGGCTTCGTCGAGGCGCGTGAACGCGAAGGCGGCAAGTTGTCGGCGGCCATCAGTGAGCGCGTGGACGGCATCGAACGCATCGCCACCGAAGTGCGCACCTTGATTCCGGCCATTCGCGACGGCCAGCGCGCCAAGCTGGCTGCACGCCTGGCCGACCTGCCGCACCCGGTCGACCCCGGCCGCGCCGAGCAGGAACTGGTGCTGTGGCTGCAGAAGCTGGACGTGGATGAGGAGCTGGATCGCCTCGGCAGCCACATTGTCGAGATCCGC
Organism: Stenotrophomonas sp. 3diitr2024; assembly: GCF_042136455.1. Taxonomy (NCBI): domain Bacteria; kingdom Pseudomonadati; phylum Pseudomonadota; class Gammaproteobacteria; order Lysobacterales; family Lysobacteraceae; genus Stenotrophomonas; species Stenotrophomonas sp. 3diitr2024. The sequence continues at coordinate 17,137 of NZ_JBHHMJ010000072.1, read as the reverse complement.
CGCGTGCTCAGGCAGCGCGAGCCGGTCGGCCGCCGCCTGGACTTCCTGCTGCAGGAGTTCAACCGCGAAGCCAATACGCTGGGCTCGAAGTCGGTGGACAGCCGTACGTCCAATGCCGCGGTGGAGCTGAAGGTGCTGATCGACCAGATCCGCGAACAGGTGCAGAACATCGAGTGATGTTGCATCCAGCATTACAGCAGGGGCGCCTTCGGGCGCCCTTCTCATTACAGCGTCTCAGCGGACGCTGACACCCGGCAGGCCCGCGCTCAATCGCCCCACGACGGCTGCCTGGCCGAACCCTGCGTCGTGGAAGCAGGCCAGCACCGCGTCCACCGCTTCCGGGGCGCAGGACACCAGCAGCCCACCGCTGGTCTGTGGGTCGGTCAGCAGCGGCTGCCAGTGTGCCGGCAACCCATCGGCGAAACGCACCTCCGCACCATACGAGGCCCAGTTGCGGTTGGACGCGCCGGTCAAGCAGCCGCGCTGCAGCAGCTCCAGGGCCTGAGGCAGCAGCGGCACCTGTGCGCTGTCCACCTCCGCAGCGACACCACTGGCGCGACACACTTCCAGCAGGTGGCCGAGCAGGCCGAAACCGGTGACATCGGTCATCGCGTGCACACCGTCCAGCGCGGCCAGGGGCACGCCCACGGTGTTCAGGCGGGTGGTCGACGCGATCATCTGCTGGTAGCCGTCGGCGTCCAGCACTTCTTTCTTCAGCGCCGACGAATACACGCCCACGCCCAACGGCTTGCCCAGCACCAGCACATCGCCGGCGCGGGCATCGGCATTGCGCCTGAGCCGCTGCGGGTCGAGCACGCCGATCGCGGCCAGGCCATAGATGGGTTCCACCGAATCGATGCTGTGGCCTCCAGCGACCACGATGCCGGCTTCGGCGCAGGCACGCTCGCCGCCCTGCAGGATGCCGCGGATGGTCTCCTGCGGCAGCGTGTTGATCGGCATGCCGACGATGGCCAGCGCGAACAATGGTCGTGCCCCCATCGCGTACAGGTCCGACAGCGCGTTGGTGGCGGCGATGCGGCCGAAGTCGAACGGGTCGTCGACAATCGGCATGAAGAAATCGGTGGTGGCGACGATTGCCTGGCGGTCATCGAGGCGGTACACCGCGGCGTCGTCGCTGGTCTCGCGGCCGACCAGCAGTTCGGCCGGTGCCGGAAGCGCTGGCACGCCACGCAGCAGTTCGGACAGCACGCCCGGCGCGATCTTGCAGCCGCAGCCGCCGCCGTGTGCCAGCGAAGTCAGTCGTTGCGGGGCATCGGCCGTTGAAGGGGCGGGGGACTGCGCGTGCGTGGCCATGCCGACATCTCCTGCGGAAACACCAATGGCGGAAGGCAGCAGGAGTCGAACCTACCAGGGAACGATCGACGCCCCCTACTGGGTTTGAAGCCCAGCCGCATGCCCGGATGCGCATGCCTTCCGAAAGTACGGCGGCACCGGTGGGCTCAGTCGCGGGCTGCGTTCCACTGCAGGTCGCCGCGCGGCCGATGCTGGTCACCGACGCGTCGAGTGTAGCCAACGCGGTTGAAGAACTCCAAGATCTGGATGCTGCGCTTGCGGCCCAGGCCGATGGCATCGCGGAAGGTGGCCGCATCCACCGTGCCGGTGGCCTGCGACAGCTGCGCGACGATCGCGGCCAGCTCGGCAATGCGGGCCGGTGCATAGAACAGGTCCGGCACTACCTGGAACAGTTCGCCACGCGCGGTAGCGCGGCGCAGGACGGCGCGGACCTCGTCTTCGGCCAGACCAACGTCGGTGGCCAGCGTGCGCACCCACGGTGGATCGAAGCGACCGGCGTGCAGCTGCGGCAGCACGCGTTCGAGCAGAAGTCGTTCGCGTTCCGGTGGCGCATGGTCATGGCCGGGCAGGCGCCACCAGGCGCCCACGCGCTGCACGCTGCCGTCGTCCAGCAGGCCCTGCAGCAGGGCATTCCACAGGCTCGCTGCAAGCGCGGGCAGCGTACTGCGCTGCAGGCGCCCGCTATCAACACCGGGCTCGTCCGGACGTCGCTCGTGCCAGCTGCGCAGCGACGTGATCACCTGTTCGCGAAGCGCCTGCCAGTGCGAGGCAAGGATGACCACCGTGTCTTCGCGGGTGACGATGCGCCGCGTGCCCGCGGGAAGTTCGATCCGGTCGGCCGCGCGCCGGCAGTAGCGTTGCAGGGCGGCCATGGCTATGCCGAAGGAAGCCTGCTGCAACAGCGGGCCGATTCCCGCACCTGTGGCCAGCTGCTCCAGTGCGCCCAGCCAGGCGAGCCGTGCCTGGCTGCGCCGGCGCCGCTGTGGCGGGTCCGGATCGAGCACGATGCCACCACCCAGCGTGCGGATGGCCGCTGAATCACGGGCGATGAAGCGATCACCGCACATCGCGCAGACCGGTGCATCGAACACCAGTTGCACCAACTGTCCGTCGCCGTGATCGACGTCCTCCAGCAGCACCACATGGGCCTGCCGGTGCATCGTGCCCCAGTGGATGTGCAGCGGCGCCCAGTCGCGCAACGGTGTTGCCAGTGCGGAAAGCCGCAGGCGTACGTCGACGCGACGGGTCGCCAGCAGGGCGCGCGGGTCGGCGATCCAGTCGCCACGGTGGATGTCGTCGCGGGCGATGGCAGCCAGGTTCAACGCACAGCGCTGCCCGGCCATGGCGTGTTCGCTGGCTTGGTTCTGCGCGTGGATGCTGCGTACGCGCACGTCAGTGGCGGCCGGCATCAGCTGCAGATGCTCACCCATGGCAGCGATGCCGCCGTGCACTGCGCCGGTCACCAGCGTGCCGTGGCCGGCCAGCGAGAACACGCGGTCCACCGGCATGCGGAACAGCTCGCTGCGCAGTTCGGCCTGGCGCGTGTTGGCGTTGTCCGACGCCCACGCGTGCAGCTGGGTACGCAGCGCGTTGATGCCAGAATCGTCTGGTGCGGTGCTGTTGCAGGCGAATACGGGGGAATCCTGCAGCGGCGTTCCGGCCAACAGCGCGGCGATCTCGATCTCGACCCGGGCCAGGCGCGCCGCATCCACACGGTCGATCTTGGTCAGGGCTACCGCGCCGCGGTCCACGCCCAGCAGTTGCAGGATTGCCAGGTGCTCGCGGGTCTGCGGCATTACACCGTCGTCGGCGGCGATCACCAGCAGGGCGACATCGATGCCGGTGGCGCCGGCCACCATCGTGTGCACGAAGCGTTCATGGCCCGGCGCATCGACGAAGCCCAGCGTCGCTTCGGCACTCCCGCCGCCTGTGCTTTCCACCGGGACATAGGCATAGCCCAGCTCGATGGAGATACCGCGCGTGCGTTCTTCCTGCAGGCGATCGGTTTCGATGCCGGTCAGTGCGCGCACCAGGCTGGTCTTGCCATGGTCGATATGCCCGGCGGTGCCGACGATCATGCCTGCAGCGTGCTCCATTGCGCGAGGAAGGCGGCTTCGTCGGTGGGTTCCAGGCAGCGCAGGTCCAGCCACAGCGCGTCATCGGCAATGCGGCCCAGCACCGGCCGCGGCAGCTGGCGCAAGCGCTTGGCCAAGCGATCCAGCCCGCCGCGGCGCGCGCTGGTAACGCGCAGTCCGGCGCTTGCCAGCTGCGCCTGCGGCTGCGCGCCGCTGCCGATCTGGCTGTACATCGAGGCCCGTTCAAGCGCGTAGCCGGCGGTCAGCGACGCGCGCATCGGCTGCAGCAGGCGGTGTGCCTGCTCATCGATGTCATCCCGCAGGCGCGAAAGGCTGCGCAGGGTCGGCAGCCGCAGTGCCAGCCGTTCCGGTTCGCGGTACAGGGCCAGCACGGCTTCCAGTGCGGCCAGGCCCATCTTGTCCATGCGCAGCGCCCGCTTGAGCGGGTTGCGGTTGATCCGTGCGATCAGGTCGGCGCGGCCGGCGATGATGCCGGCCTGTGGCCCGCCCAGCAGCTTGTCGCCACTGAATGAGACCAGGTCGGCACCGGCCGCCAGTGTTTCCTGCACGGTCGGCTCGTGCGGCAGGCCGAAGGCCGCCAGATCGCACAGGCTGCCACTGCCCAGGTCCACCACCAGCGGCAGGCCGTGCTCGTGCGCGATCGCAGCCATCGCCGCAGTGTCGACCTTGGCAGTGAAGCCGGTGATCGCGTAGTTGCTGGCATGCACTTCCATCAGCAACGCGGTACGTGCGCCGATGGCATGGGCGAAGTCGGCCGGGTGGGTACGGTTGGTGGTGCCCACTTCCAGCAGTCGCGCGCCGGCGCTGCGCATCACATCGGGAATGCGGAAGGCACCGCCGATCTCCACCAGTTCGCCGCGCGACACCACCACCTCGCGGCGGTTGGCCAGGCTGTTGAGCAGCAGCAGGACCGCCGCCGCATTGTTGTTGACCACGGTGGCGGCTTCGGCGCCGGTCAGTTCGCAGACCAGCGCCTGCACCCGTGCATCGCGGTCGCCGCGGCGGCCGCGGATGATGTCGAATTCCAGATCGACAGGCGCTGTCATTGCGCGGGTGACCGCCTGCACGGCGGCATCGGGCAACAGCGCGCGGCCCAGGTTGGTGTGCAGCACGGTGCCGGTCAGGTTGAACATCGGCTGCAGCTCCAGGCGTGCGTCGGCCGCCAGTGCGGCGCCGAGCGCCGCGACCAGCGACGGGCCGTTGATGGCCTGTTCGAGGCGTTCGGCCGAGAGCTGCGCGGCGCTGATACGGTCGCGTAGTTCCTGCAGGTGCGCGCGCAGCAGTTGGGTGATGCGGCTGCGGCCGTGGCGTTCGATCATGTCCGACAACGCAGGCAGGCGCAGCAGCCGGTCCAGCGAAGGCAGGGCGGCGGCCGATGCCGGCGTGGCGTGCGTGCGTGGCATAGGTCAGTCGCCGTCGGATTGCCACAGCAGCGGGTTCTGGCTGGCGCGCGCATAGCCTTCCTCGGCCAGCAGCAGGTCCAGCGCCAGCGTGCCGAGGTCATCGGCCACCGGCTCCAGTGACGGATCTTTCTCCAAGTACAGGATCTTGCGATAGCTGTGGCAGTGGTCGCAGGTCTCGGCGCGCACCGCACTCTCGCGCACCGCCTCGCCGCTGTCACCGTCCACCTCGGCCAAGGCGCGATAGGCAATGTCCTTGCCGGCGGCGCCGCACTGGCTGCACTGCACGCGCACGTAATGCCACTGGCAGGCACACAGCGAGCACGACAGGTAGCGATAGGCGGCGTAGGGCGGGCGCGCCTGCACCACGCTGGCCACCGGCAGCGTGCCACAGAGCGGGCATAACCCTGGCGCATCGGCCAGCGGCTTCAGGTCGGTCGGATGGAAGCTGGCGGCGAGCACCGCCCAGTACACCTGCAGCGCGTTCATCACCAGCAGCGCAGCGACGGCGTCGACCGAGGGCGCGTCATCGCGTTCCAGCACCGCATGCGCCTGTGCATCCAGCCACGCATCATCAGCGGCGGCGACGCGCTGTAGTTCCTGCCGGGTTTCCACAGGCAGCCCGGTTTCGTCGGCACAGTGCCGGCACAGGGTGCGCAGCCAGTCGCGCCAGCGCCCATCCAGTTGCAGTGTGTTGGCCGGCCGCAACGGCATGCCGGCGCTAGCCGCCGCGCTCGACTGCTGCGCGCGCGCCTGTGCCTGAAGCCCCTCGCGTTGCTGCGGCGTCAACTCATCCAGCAGCGCCTGCTGTGCATCGGCCAGCGCCGCCAGCAGCTGCAGGTAGCCACCGATGGCACTGTGCGCGGCCAGGCTGCGCAGGCGTGCCGCGCGCGTAGCGAACAGTGACCCGGTATCAGGCAGGATGATGCGCGGCACATCGCGCGAGGCGAGCGTCTCGATCTCACCGGGTTCAAGGATGCGTTGCGCCATGCAGGGCCAGCCAGAAGAACCAGGCTCCATCCTCGCTGTTGTCGGCGCTGGCGTCCAGCGTGTTGCCGGCCATTTGAAAGGTTGGGGTCAGATCCGTTTTCCACAGGAAAACGGTTCTGACCCCATCGGTTGGTTGAAAGTGGATCCCGAGCGTTGGTCGGGATTCGATCAGTGCCGACCAACGGTCGGCACCCACCGACAGATCGCGGCCAACTGTCGGCGGCTGGGCCGGGCCCCGGAGGGGTACTTGCAGCGTCTCCCGCAACCGGATCCACCCCGCCATCCCACGGATAGCCGCTGTTGCTGTTGCCTTGGCTTGAAGCAGGTGCAGGGCCGCAGGCCCTGCAGCTACCCCTGTTCCCGCCGCCCGCGCAGGATGTCCCGGAACCACTGTCGGTGGTGCTTGTACGCCCACCCATAGGTCACCTTGCCCTGGGTCATCGCCCGCACCGACCCCTTGATCCAGATCGCCGCATAGATGTGCACCACGATCGCGCAGATCAGCACCCAGCCGAACAACGCATGGGCGAGCACCGAGAAGCGGATCACCCCGATCGGGAAAAAATGGCTGAAGTACTGCCGCCAGATCACGAAGCCGGTCAGCAGCAGTGCCGACAGGCAGCCGATGATGGCCCAGAACAGCAGCTTCTGGCCGGCATTGAAGCGACCGACCGGCGGCAGCTTTTCATCCTCGTTGCGCAGTACATCGCGCATGCCCCGTATCCACGCGCGGTCGTCGGCGGTCGGCAGATTGTCGCGCCACATGCGCAACGCCAGCAGCGCAAAGCCCACCACCATGGCCAGGCCGATGAACGGATGCAGGATGCGCGTCCACGGTCCGCCACCGAACAGCTGGGTCAGCGGGAACAGGGCAGGGTGGAACAACGCCAGCCCGGACAGCGCGGTCAGCACGAAGCAGATCGCCACGATCCAGTGGTTGATGCGGGTCGGCGCGCGGTAACGGATGATCTGCCGCGGGTGCGGGGCGTACTTCATGGCCGCTGCTCCTCTTCGATCTTCTTCGCCTCGTGCTCGGCTTGTTCTTCTTCCTCGTCATTGACCGTGTTGCGGCCGATGCCGATGTAGTGCAGGAAGCCAGCAAAGGCCGTGGCGGCGATCGCCAGCACGCCCAGCGGCTTGGCTACGCCCTTCCAGACTTCCACCATCGGGCTGATGCGCGGGTCCTTGGGCAGGTCGGCGTAGAGCTCGGGCTTGTCCACATGCTGCAGCACGTACATCACGTGGGTACCGCCGACGCCCTGCGGGTCGTACAGGCCGGCGTTTTCATAGCCGCGTGATTTCAGGTCTTCCACGCGTCCGGCGGCGTGCTCGGTCATCGCCTGTTTGCTGCCGAAGGTGATCGCCCCGGTCGGGCAGGTCTTCACACAGGCCGGCTCCTGGCCGACCGCCACCCGGTCCGAACACAGCGTGCACTTGTAGGCCTTGTGGTCCTTCTTGGAGATGCGCGGTACGTCGAACGGGCAGCCGGTCACGCAGTAGCCGCAGCCGATGCAGTTCTCTTCCTGGAAGTCGACGATGCCGTTGGCGTACTGGATGATCGCGCCGGGCGACGGGCAGGCCTTCAGGCAGCCCGGGTCGCTGCAGTGCATGCAGCCCTCCTTCCGGATCAGCCACTCCAGCTTGCCCTTCTCGTCCTCGTACTCGCGGAACTTCATCACCGTCCACGACTGTTCGCTCAGGTCGGGCGGGTTGTCATAGCTGCCAACGCAGCTGCCCACTTCGTCGCGCAGGTCGTTCCATTCCATGCAGGCGACCTGGCAGGCCTTGCAGCCGATGCACTTGCTCACATCGATCAGCTTGGCGACCTGGCCGGTGTGCGCGCCCCGCGCCTCCGGCGAGGGCGTGGTGGTGGCCGAGCGGCGGATGATGTCCAGCGATTGCAGTGGCATGGCGTGTCTCCTACACCTTCTCGACCTTGACCAGGATGCACTTCGACTCGGGCGTCTGCGAGTTGCCGTCACCGATGGCATTGGTCAGCGTATTGGCGATATATCCGGGCTTGGCCGCACCGAGGAAGCCCCAGTGGATCGGCACGCCCACCTGGTGCACGGTCTTTCCTTCGATCTGCAGGGCCTTGATCCGCTTGGTCACCATCGCAACGGCTTCGATATGGCCACGCTTGGAACTCACGCGCACGCGGCTGCCGTTGGTGATGCCCAGCTCGTCGGCCAATGCCGCACCGATCTCGACGAACTGCTCGGGCTGGATGATGGCGTTGAGCTTGCCGTGCTTGGTCCAGAAGTGGAAATGCTCGGTCAGGCGGTAGGTGGTGGCCACATGCGGGAACTCGTCCGGCGAACCGATCTGTGCACGGTCGCTGGCGAACACGCGTGCCGCGGGGTTGTTCAGCGTCAGGGCCTGGCCGGGGCTGAGCGGATTGCTGCGCAGCGGGGTATCGAACGGTTCGTAGTGCTCCGGGAATGGGCCTTCGGCCATGCCGGCCTTGGCGAAGAAGCGGGCGATGCCTTCCGGGTTCATGATGAACGGGCCCATCCCGCCGGCAGGATCTTCGTCGGCCTTGAAGTCCGGCACGTCCACGTTGCCCCAGTTCTTGCCGTTCCAGGCCAGCAGCGTGCGGCGTGGATCGAACGGTTGGCCAGCCACGTCGCACGAGGCGCGGTTGTACATCACGCGGCGGTTGGCCGGCCACGCCCAGGCCCAGCCCAGCGTGTTGCCGATGCCTGTCGGGTCACTGTTGTCACGCCGCGCCATCATGTTGCCGGTCGGGCCCCAGGCGCCGATGTAGATCCAGCAGCCGGAGGACGTGCTGCCATCGTCGCGCAGCTCGCCGAACGCGGCCAGCTGCTCGCCGGCCTTGCGCACCAGCCTGGTCGGGTCCTTCGGATCGAACACGTCGGCCAGCGCCTTGCCGTTGTATTCCATCGCCAGTTCTTCCGGCGTCGGCAGCTCCGGGTTGGAATACTTCCAGGCCAGGTCGCGTACCGGCTCCCACCACGCACCGCCATCCTTCTCGTACATCGCTTTGATGCGATGGAACAGCTCGGACATGATCTCGATGTCGCTGCGCGCTTCGCCCGGCGGGTTGGCCCCCTTCCAGTGCCACTGCAGCCAGCGCGAGGAATTCACCACCGCACCGTTCTCCTCGGCGAAGGAAGTGGTGGGCAGGCGGAACACTTCGGTCTGGATCGTGCTCGGGTCGACGTCGTTCAGTGCGCCGTGGTTCTGCCAGAAGGCGATGGTCTCGGTTTCCAGCGGATCCATGCTGACCATGAACTTCAGCTTGGAGAACGCACTGATCAGCTTGCCCTTGTTCGGCGCCGAGGCCAGAGGATTGAAGCCCTGGCAGATGTAGCCGTGGATCTTGCCCTCGTTCATCAGCTCGTACGCCTGCAGCATGTCGTACGGCTTGTCGAGCTTGGGCAGGTAATCGAAGCACCAGTTGTTGTCGGCGGTGGCGGCATCGCCCCACCACGATTTCATCAAGCTGACGTGGAACTTCGGGTAGTTCTGCCAGAACGACATCTGGTTGGCGCGCAGGGGCTTCTGCGTGCGCTTGGCGATGTAGGCGTTGTAGTCCTGCTCATCCTGTTTTGGCAGCGTCAGGTAGCCGGGCAGCAGGTCGGACATCAGGCCGATGTCGGTCAGGCCCTGGATGTTGGAGTGCCCGCGCAGCGCGTTCATGCCGCCACCGGCCACGCCGATGTTGCCCAGCAGCAGCTGCACCATGGTGCCGGCACGCACGTTCTGTGCGCCGATCGAGTGCTGCGTCCAGCCCAGCGCGTACAGGATGGTCATCGCCTTGTCCTTGCCGGCGGTGGACGCGATCATGTCCCACACCTGGCGGATGCTGTCGGCCGGCGTGCCGCAGATGCGCTCGACCATCTCCACGGTGTAACGCGCGTAGTGTTGTTTCAGCAGGTTGTAGACGCAGCGCGGATCCTTCAGCGTCGGGTCGCTGCGCACGAATCCATCGTCACCGTAGGCATAGTCCCAGCTGGAACGGTCGTAGCTGCGCTTTTCTTCGTTGTAGCCCGAATACAGGCCGTCCTTGAAGGCGAACTCGTCCTTCACCAGGAACGACATGTCGGTGTAGTTCAGCACGTACTCGTGCTGGATGCGGTCCTCGGTCAGCAGGTAGTTGATCAGGCCGCCCAGGAACACGATGTCGGTACCGGTGCGGATCGGCGCGTACACATCGGCAACCGCGGCCGAGCGGTTGAAGCGCGGATCGACCACGATCAGCCGGGCCTTGTTGTGGGCCTTGGCCTCGGTCACCCATTTGAACCCGCACGGATGCGCCTCGGCGGCGTTGCCACCCATGATCAGGATCAGGTCGGCATTCTTGATGTCGACCCAGTGATTCGTCATCGCACCACGGCCTAGCGTCGGGGCAAGACCTGCCACCGTCGGGCCGTGTCAGACACGTGCCTGGTTGTCGAATGCCAGCATGCCGAGGGAGCGGACGACCTTGTGGGTCAGCACCGCGGTTTCATTGCTGGTGGCCGAGGCCGCCAGCATGCCAGTGGTCAGCCAGCGGTTGACCGTCTGCCCGGCTTCGTTCTTCTGCACGAAGTTGGCATCGCGGTCTTCCTTCATCAGCCGCGCGATGCGGTCCAGCGCATCGTCCCAGCTCAGCCGCTTCCACTCGTTCGAGCCCGGCGCGCGGTACTCGGGGTAGAGCAGGCGCGACTTGCTGTGGATGATGTCGGCCAGGCCGGCACCCTTCGGGCACAGCGTGCCGCGGTTGACCGGATGGTCCGGGTCGCCCTCGATGTGGAAGATGCTCGGCTCGGCGTTCTTGGCGCCATCGCCGAGGCTGTACATCAGGATGCCGCAGGCCACCGAACAGTAGGTACAGGTGTTGCGGGTCTCGGTCGCGCGGGTCAGCTTGTATTGCCTGACCTCCGCGAGCGCGATGCCGGGCGCGAAGCCCATCAGTGCCAGGCTGGAGCCGACCAGGGTTGTCCCGGTCACTTTCAGGAACTGGCGGCGGCTCATCGATGGCATGCCGTTCTCCTGGGATGGCGGGGAGGCGCAGGCCTCCGGGCTGTCGTTGGGTACGGGCCGGTTATAGCACAGGCCCCCGGATGCCCATGTGGCACAAGGCGCGGCGCCTGCCGGACGGGCCCGGAAAGGGCCTGCTCTGGTAAAGTTGCGTGCCCGCCCCCTGGGGAAGCGTCTGCCGGGCCTGGTTCCAGGATGTTCCGCGCAGCCCCCGCCGTCCTGGCGCGATCCTCCGCGCCGGATCTGGAACACCGAGGAAAAATTTTGCGAAATCAACCAATTGGGTTCCGCGCATGAGCGCCCCGTCGAAGCCGTCGGACGCCGTTGCGCGCGGCACGCTGTACATCGTGGCCGCCCCGTCCGGCGCCGGCAAGAGCAGCATCGTCAATGCCACCCTGGCCCGTGACCCGCAGATCGCCCTGTCGATCTCCTTCACCTCGCGCGCGATGCGCCCCGGTGAGGTGAACGGCCAGCATTACCACTTCGTCAGTGCCGAGAAGTTCGAGCAGATGATCGCCGCCGGCGACTTCTTCGAGCACGCCTGGGTGCACGGCGACTGGAAGGGCACGGCCCGGCAGTCGGTGGAGCCGCAGCTGGCCGCCGGCCAGGATGTGCTGCTGGAGATCGACTGGCAGGGCGCGCAGCAGGTGCGCCAGCTGGTGCCGGGCACGGTCACCGTGTTCATCCTGCCGCCGTCCAAGCAGGCCTTGCAGGACCGCATGCGCAAGCGCGGCCAGGACAGCGAGGCGGTCATCGCCCAGCGCCTGGGCGCGGCCCGCGATGAAATGCTGCACTTCAACGAGTTCGACTACGTCATCGTCAACGAGGTGTTCGACACTGCCGTGGACGAGCTGTGCGCCATCTTCACTGCCAGCCGCCTGCGCCGGGAGGCCCAGAAGGTCCGCCACGCCGGCCTGATCCAGGCGCTGCTGACCCCCGATCCGGGTGCAACTGACTGATTCCAAAAGAATCGGGTAGGGGTTGGCTTGATTTTGTCCAGCCCCTGCCAGTACACTCCGTCCCCTTTCCCTCATTCGACTGAGCGGCCGACCGGTCGCCGGGAGCCCGTATGGCCCGCATCACCGTAGAAGATTGCCTGGAAGTCGTTAACAACCGTTTCGAACTGGTCATGATGGCTTCCAAGCGTGCCCGTCAGCTCGCCAACGGCGTGCAGGCCACGCTGGACAACAGCGAGACCGAGGACAAGCCGACCGTGCTGGCGCTGCGCGAAATCGCCGCCCGCAAGATCGACAACGCCCTGATCGACGAAGTCGAGAAGGCCGAGCGTGAGCGCGCCGAGCGCGAAGCGCTGGAGTGGGCTGCCGCCGAAGTGGTCGCCGACGAAGACATGTCCAAGAACGACGATTGATCGCATCGATCAACGTAATCGTTGGATACACCGAACAGCCCGCCCCGTGCGGGCTGTTTCGCATTCAGGATTTGCCGTAAACGTCGCGCTGGAATAGGCTTCGGGCATGAACCCAGGCCCCACTGCCAAGGTCGCCGCAGCCCCCACTGCCGCCGTACCCGACTACGTCCTCCAGCTCGAACGCGCCGCCCATTACCTGCCGCCGGAACAGCTGCCGCTGTTGCGCCGTGCCTGGGAAGTCGGGGCCTCCGCGCACGCTGGGCAGACGCGCAAGTCGGGCGAGCCCTATATCACCCATCCGGTGGCCGTGGCCCAGGTGCTGGCCGAACTCGGCCTGGACGTGGAAGCGCTGATCGCCGCGATCCTGCACGACACCATCGAAGACACCCCGCTGACCCGCGAAGCGCTGGCCGCCGAGTTCGGCGAAGCCGTGGCCGAACTGGTCGACGGTGTCACCAAGCTGGACAAGCTGAAGTTCCGTGACCGCCAGGAGGCGGCCGCCGAGAGCTTCCGCAAGATGCTGCTGGCGATGTCGCGCGACCTGCGCGTGATCATGATCAAGCTGGCCGACCGCCTGCACAACATGCGCACGCTGGGCGCGCAGAGCCGCGAAGCGCGTGGCCGCATCGCCCGCGAGACGCTGGAGATCTACGCGCCCATCGCCCAGCGCCTGGGCATGAGCCTGGTCAAGAGCGAGCTGCAGAACCTGGGGTTCAAGGCGCTCTACCCATGGCGCCACGCCATCATCGAAAAACACATCCGCAGCCAGCCGGTGGTGCGCCGCGAAGCGATGGCGCAGGTGGAAGTGCAGCTGTCGCAGCGCCTGGCCAAGGAGGGCATCGAGCATCGGCTGATCAGCCGCATCAAGACCCCGTGGAGCATCTACAACAAGATGCGCGACGAGAACAAATCCTTCGACCAGGTGATGGATGTGTTCGGCTTCCGCCTGGTCGTGCGCAGCGTGCCCAGCTGCTATCACGCGCTGGGCTCGGTGCACGCCACCTTCAAGCCGCTGGATGGGCGCTTCCGCGATTTCATCGCCATTCCCAAGGCCAACGGTTACCAGTCGCTGCACACCGTGCTGTTCGGGCCGTATGGCTCGCCGATCGAAGTGCAGATCCGTACCGAGGAAATGGACCTGATCGCCGAACGCGGCGTGGCCGCGCACTGGACCTACAAGTTCGGCGGCGATTCGCCCAACAGCGCACAGAGCCGTGCCCACGCGTGGATCGTCGAGCTGATCGACTCGCAGCGCGCCGCCGGTTCCTCGCTGGAATTCCTCGACAACGTCAAGGTCGACCTGTTCCCTGACGAGGTCTACCTGTTCACCCCGAAGGGCAAGATCCTGGCCCTGCCGCGCAACTCCACCGCGCTCGATTTCGCCTACGCCGTGCATACCGACGTGGGCAACATGGCGGTGGCTTCGCGCGTGGACAAGAAACTGGTGCCGCTGCGCACCAAGCTGGTGTCGGGCCAGTCGGTGGAGATCATCACCGCGCGCTCGGCCACGCCGAAACCGCAGTGGCTGGAATTCGTGGTGACCAGCAAGGCACGCACCGCTATCCGCCACCAGCTCAAGCAGCTGGAGCACGAAGATGCCGTGCAGCTCGGCCATCGCATGCTCGACCGCGCGCTGGAAGCGATGGATTCGTCGCTGGAGCGCCTGCCGAAAGGCCGCCTGGATGCGTTCCTGGCCGAACACCGGTTCCCGCGCCTGGAAGCGCTGCTGGCCGAGGTCGCACTGGGCAACTGGATGCCGACTCAGGCCGCGCAGGCGCTGATGGCCTACGCCGAACTGCGTGGCGGCCCGCATTCGCGCCACCACTCGCAGGAGAAGATCCTGATCAACGGCAGCGAGCGCGGCGTGGTCACCTTCGCCGGCTGCTGCCAGCCGATTCCCGGCGACGAGATCATGGGCTACCACACCGCCGGCAAGGGCATCGTGGTGCACCGCATGGACTGCCCGAACCTGGCCGAGCTGCGCAAGTCGCCCGAGCGCTGGGTGCCGATTGGCTGGGACACCACCGTCTCCGGCGACTACGACACCTCGCTGGTGGTGGAAGTGGAGAACGGCACCGGCGTGCTGGCGCAGCTGGCCGCCGCCATCGCACAGAGCCATTCCAACATCGAACGCGTGGACTACCTGGACCGCGACTTCAACGCCGCCGTGCTGGCGTTCAACATCCAGGTGCGCGACCGCAACCACCTGGCCGAAGTGATGCGCCGCCTGCGCCGCCTGTCGGTCGTGCAATCGGTACGCCGCCAATAACCCTGCTTCGGATCCGGGGTCGGATCCCTCTCCAACGGAGAGGGCTCTGACCCCATCATGCACGGGGTCAGAGCCGTTTCCCGCCAGGAAACGGATCCGACCCCGGCCGATGCCGCGCCCAGCCGGTACAATCACCGCTCTGTTTTCCCCCAAGCACCGGAGCGACCCATGTCCCGCCAGATCATCAACACCGAAAAGGCCCCCGCCGCCATCGGCCCGTACTCGCAGGCCGTGCGCGCCGGCAACACCGTGTACTTCTCCGGCCAGATCCCGCTTGACCCGGCCACCGGCGACATCGTCGGCGCCGGTGACGTCGAAGCACAGGCCCGCCGCGCCTTCGACAACCTCAAGGCCGTGGCCGAAGCGGCGGGTGGCTCGCTGGACAAGGTCGTGCGCCTGGGCCTGTACCTGACCGACCTGGGCGAGTTCGCCAAGGTCAACGCGGTCATGCAGGACTACTTCCAGGCCCCGTACCCGGCCCGTTCCACCATCGAAGTCTCCGGCCTGCCGAAGGGCGCCAGCTTCGAGGTCGACGCGGTGATGGTCATCGACTGACCGCCACGTGGCACGCAAGGCGGCGGTCACCCCGGTCCTGTCACCGTCCGGCGAAGCATCCCTGGCGATGCTTGCCGGCGTCGGTCCGGGCGTGGCCGCCAAACTGCAGGCACGTGGCCTGGCCACCCTGCAGGATCTCTGGCTTCACCTGCCGCTGCGCTATGAAGACCGGACCCGGCTGACCCGCATCGAAGACCTGCGCAACGGCGTGCCGGCGCAGGTGGAAGGGCGGGTGGTCGCGGTCGAGCGTGGCATGCGCTACCGGCCGATGCTGAAAGTGGCGGTGGAAGACGAAGGGCAGGGCACCCTGGTGCTGCGCTTTTTCCACTTTCGCCAGCAGCAGGTCGGGCAGTTCGCGGTCGGCACCCGGCTGCGCTGCTTCGGCACGCCCAAGCCCGGCCACCTCGGCCTGGAAATCGTCCATCCCAGCTACCAGGTGCTGGGCCGCAACGACGATCCCGAACTCGGCGACCGCCTCGACCCGGTGTATCCCACCGTCGAAGGGGTCGGCCCGATGACCATGCGCAAGCTGATCGGCCAGGCGCTGGACCGCCTGCCCGAGGAAAGCACGCTGGAACTGCTGCCCAACGGTTGGCTCGATGGCCTGGGCCTGCCGCCGCTGCGCAGCGCGCTGCTGACCGTGCACCGGCCACCGCCGGATGCCGATCTGGCCGCGTTGGCGGCTGGTACCCACCCGGCGCAGCGTCGCCTGGCGATGGAAGAACTGCTGGCCCATCACCTCAGCCTGCGTCGCCAGCGTATTGCATTGCAGGCGCACCATGCGCCGCCGCTGGCCGGCCCCGGAAAACTGGCCAAGGCGCTGCTGAAGCAGTTGCCGTTCGCGCTGACCGGCGCGCAGGCACGCGTGTTCAAGCAGATCCGTGAGGACCTTGCGCGGCCCAGCCCGATGCTGCGGCTGGTGCAGGGCGACGTCGGCTCCGGCAAGACGGTGGTGGCCGCGCTGGCCGCCATGCTGGCGGTGGAGCAGGGCAAGCAGGTCGCATTGGCCGCCCCCACCGAGTTGCTGGCCGAGCAGCACCTCAACAATCTGCGTGGCTGGCTGGAACCGCTCGGCGTGCGCATCGCCTGGCTGGCCGGCAAGGTCACCGGCAAGGCGCGCGCCAAAGTGATGGAGCAGGTCGCCAACGGCGAAGCGCAGGTGGTGGTCGGAACCCACGCGCTGATGCAGGAGGCGGTGGTGTTCCAGGACCTGGCGCTGGCCATCGTCGATGAGCAGCACCGCTTCGGCGTGCACCAGCGCTTGGCGCTGCGCGACAAGGGCGCGGACGGCAACAGCGTGCCGCACCAGCTGGTGATGACCGCCACGCCGATTCCGCGCACGCTGGCGATGTCCGAATACGCAGACCTGGATGTATCGGCCATCGACGAACTGCCACCGGGCCGCACCCCTGTGCAGACCGTGGCCTTGAACAATGACCGTCGCCCGGAACTGATCGAGCGCATTGCGCTGGCCTGCCAGGAAGGGCGGCAGGTGTACTGGGTGTGCACGCTCATCGAGGAAAGCGAAGAACTGGATGCCACCCCGGCGCAGGCCACCTACGAATCGCTGCAGGCGCTGCTGCCGGGCGTTCGCGTCGGGCTGGTGCATGGCCGCCTGAAGGCTGCTGAAAAGCTGGCGACGATGGTGGCGTTCAAGGCCGGCGAGATCGACTTGCTGGTCGCGACCACGGTCATCGAAGTGGGTGTGGACGTGCCGAATGCTTCGTTGATGGTGATCGAGAACGCCGAGCGCCTCGGCCTGGCCCAGCTGCACCAGCTGCGTGGCCGCGTGGGCCGCGGTTCGGCGGTGTCGCGCTGCGTGCTGCTGTACCAGGCACCACTCTCGCAGATGGCGCGTGAGCGCCTGCAGACCATGCGCGAAACCAACGATGGTTTCGTCATCGCCGAGAAGGACCTGGAACTGCGCGGCCCCGGCGAACTGCTCGGGACGCGCCAGACCGGCCTGGCCGGTTTCCGCATTGCCGACCTGGCCCGCGACGCTGGCCTGCTGCCCGGCGTGCATGAATTGGCCGAGCGCCTGTTGGCCCAGCAACCGGCCCTGGCTGATCGCGTGGTGCAGCGCTGGATCGGCACCGCTGTGCGTTACGCCTCGGCGTGAGTAGTGGGGTCAGAGCCCTTTGCACAGCAAAGGGCTCTG
>NZ_JBHHMJ010000406.1:0-3770 GCF_042136455.1 Stenotrophomonas sp. 3diitr2024 | reverse complement strand
TGGGGTCAGATCACTTTTGCGTGGCAAAAGGGATCTGACCCCAGAGCCAAAAAAGAAACCCGCGCCGAAGCGCGGGTTCCGGGGTCACGGCCGAACGGCGACGGATCAGCCGCGCAGCTGCTCCAGCGCGGCGTTGAAGGTCGCGCTCGGGCGCATCGCCTTGCTGGCCTTGGCCACGTCCGGGCGGTAGTAGCCACCGATGTCCACGGCCTTGCCCTGCACCGCGATCAGCTCGTCGACGATCTTCTGCTCGTTGTCGGTCAGCGCCTTGGCCAGCGGGGCGAAGCGTGCCTTCAGTGCAGCATCCTCGTCCTGCGCGGCCAGGGCCTGCGCCCAGTACAACGCGATGTAGAAGTGGCTGCCACGGTTGTCGATGCCGCCGAGCTTGCGCGACGGCGACTTGTCGTTGTCCAGGAACTGGCCGTTGGCTTCGTCCAGCGCCTTGGCCAGCACGCGGGCGGCGGCGTTGTCATAGCGGTTGCCCAGGTGTTCCAGCGACGCGGCCAGGGCCAGGAACTCACCCAGCGAATCCCAGCGCAGGTAGTCCTCTTCGACGAACTGCTGCACGTGCTTCGGGGCCGAACCACCGGCGCCGGTCTCGAACAGGCCACCACCGGCCATCAGCGGCACGATCGACAGCATCTTGGCGCTGGTGCCCAGCTCCATGATCGGGAACAGATCGGTCAGGTAGTCGCGCAGCACGTTGCCGGTCACCGAGATGGTGTCCTCGCCCTTGCGGATGCGGTCCAGCGAGAACGCGGTGGCTTCCACCGGCGGCAGGATGCGGATGTCCAGGCCGTTGGTGTCGTGGTCCTTCAGATACTGCTCGACCTTGGCGATGACCTGCGCGTCGTGGGCGCGGGCGGCATCCAGCCAGAACACGGCCGGGGTGCTGCTCAGGCGGGCACGCTCGACGGCCAGCTTGACCCAGTCCTGGATCGGCGCGTCCTTGGTCTGGCACATGCGCCAGATGTCACCGGCTTCCACAGTGTGCTCGAACACCAGGTTGCCGGCGTCGTCGGTGACCTTGACCACGCCATCGGCAGCGATCTGGAAGGTCTTGTCGTGCGAGCCGTACTCTTCGGCCTTCTGTGCCATCAGGCCGACGTTGGGCACCGAGCCCATGGTGGCCGGGTCGAAGGCGCCGTGCGCCTTGCAGTCGTCGATGACGGCCTGGTACACGCCGGCATAGCAGCGGTCCGGAATGACCGCCTTGGTGTCCTGCAGCTTGCCTTCGGCGTTCCACATCTTGCCGGAGTCGCGGATCATCGCCGGCATCGAGGCATCGACGATGACGTCGCTCGGCACGTGCAGGTTGGTGACGCCCTTGTCCGAGTTGACCATGGCCACGCCCGGGCGCTGTGCGTACTCGGCAGCCAGGTCGGCTTCGATCGCGGCACGGGTGGCTTCCGGCAGCGACGGCAGGCGCGCAGCCAGGTCACCGATGCCGTTGTTGGCGTCGAAACCGGCCTGCTTGAGCACGTCGGCATGCTTGGCCAGCACGTCCTTGTAGAACTCATTGACCGCCACGCCGAACATGATCGGGTCGGAGACCTTCATCATGGTCGCCTTCAGGTGCAGCGAGAACAGCACGCCCTGGGCCTTGGCATCGGCGATCTGCTCACCGATGAACGCGGCCAGCGCCTTGCGGCTCATCACGGCGGCGTCGACGATCTCGCCGGCCTTGACCGCGGTCTTTTCCTTCAGCACAGCGGTGCTGCCGTCGTTGCCGTGGAAGGTGATCTTCAGCGAACCGGCATTGACCAGGGTGGCCGACTTCTCGCTGCCGTAGAAATCACCGGCGGCCATGTGCGCGACATGCGACTTCGAATCCGGCGCCCAGGCGCCCATGCGGTGCGGGTGCTTGCGCGCGTAGTTCTTCACCGACAGCGGTGCACGGCGGTCGGAGTTGCCTTCGCGCAGCACCGGGTTCACCGCGCTGCCCTTGACCTTGTCGTAGCGCGCCTTGTAGTCGCGCTGCTGGTCGTCGGCCGGGGTTTCCGGGTAATCCGGCAGCGGGTAGCCCTGGTCCTGCAGTTCCTTGATGGCCGCCTTCAGCTGCGGCACCGAGGCGGAAATGTTCGGCAGCTTGATGATGTTGGCGTCCGGGGTGGTTGCCAGCTGGCCCAGTTCGGCAAGGTCGTCGCTGACCTTCTGTGCATCGGACAGCAGTTCCGGGAACTGCGACAGGATGCGGCCGGACAGCGAGATGTCACGGGTTTCCACCACGATGCCGGCCGTGGCGGTGTAGGCGTCAACGATCGGCAGCAGCGACTGGGTGGCCAGGAACGGTGCTTCGTCGGTCAGCGTGTAGAGGATCTTGGACATGGGGGACTTGGACTCTGTAGCAATGCTCAGGGGAAGGCCGGCGCCAGCGCCGGGCCACGTGCAACCGTGTCGCGCGCGGGGCGGAGCCCCACGCTTTCCCCGTCGCCGTCAGGGTGGGCGCGCGGCGGGGAAACCCCTGCATTGTCGCGTTTTCAGCCGCGCGGGGCAAAGCCACGCCATACGCGACGGTACTGCATGCCGGCAACGCTGTGATCCATCCACGCCTGGATGAAGCCCGCCCACAGCATCAGTGGATCCACGCCATGCGTGGATGAAGCCGACCATCGCACAACAAAAAAGGACGCAGCCTCGCGGCTGCGTCCATCGTGAGCCCTGCCGGGAGAGAGTCGGCTGGACTTACTTGACCTCGAACTCCTGCGGCGTTCCGGCCGCCTTGCCATCGACGGTGACTTCGGCGCGGTACTTGCCGGCCGGCCAGCCCTTTGCATTCTTGAACGTGACGTTGGTGGTTTCGGCACCGCTGGTGTTCAGCGTGGCATTCTGTTCGCCGGCCACCTGGCCGTCCTGGTAGGTCAGCTTCGCGCCAACGGTGACGTTGTTGGCGGCGCCGTCGGTCTTGACCGAGACGATGATGTCGTCCTTCGGCGCGAACAAAGCCGTCGTCGCAACCGACTTGTCGGCGGCTGCGGTCTTGCCGACCGTGACCGACGAGACGCTGACAGCAGCGGCTTCGGCCATCGGCGGCGGCGCGCCGGTCATCGGGGCCGGTGCCGCCGGTTCGGCCGGAGCAGTCGCTGCCGGAGCGGCATTGTTGTCGGTCGACTCTTCTTTCTTCTTGCAACCGACCAGGGCGACGCTGCCCAGCAGGGCGGCGATCAGGGCGGTCTGGAGCGGGGTGGTCTTGATCATTCGGGGTTCCTCCCAGGGATTGTCGGACGGCGTTCTGGCCGGCTTACTTCGGCGGCAGTTTCAGGGTCTGGCCCGGGAAGATCTTGTCCGGGTCATCAAGCACATCGCGGTTGGCTTCGAAGATCTTCTTCCAGGCATTGGCGTCGCCCAGATGCTGCTTGGCGATCTTCGACAGCGAGTCACCCTTCTGCACGGTATAGGTGCCGCCGCTGACAACGTCCGCGGTGCTGTCCACCGAAGCGCTGACGCCGGAGAAGTCCGCCTTCGGCACCTGCTCGGCGGTACTGTCGACGCTGCTGCTGACGCCGGAGAAATCGGCTTTCTTCTCGGTACTCATCCACAACTCCCGTCTGCATGACTACGTGACTGGCACGGTGCCATGGCGGTTGTTAAATGGGGATGGTGCAGATGTGAAGCCGCCCCCCGGGGCGGCTGAACAATCGGGAGAGACGGTGTCCGGTCGTGCCGGCCGCTGGCCGGCTTTCCCTTGCCCTGGACGCGGGTTCCTTGCGGTTGCCGGCCAGCGACCGGCACTACCGGTTACTGCCGCAGTTCGCGGTAGGTCGCAGCCG
>NZ_JBHHMJ010000039.1:0-21285 GCF_042136455.1 Stenotrophomonas sp. 3diitr2024 | reverse complement strand
GGCGCCTGCGCTGGCCGACTACACCGCCCCGCTGGGCCGGCACCCGGTCGAAATCATCGTGCACAGCGGCCGCCCGGCCCTGGCCGTGGTCTGGTTCAAGCCCCGCGAAGCTCTTACCGCGACCGCCCGTTCAGAACCCGGTGCTGTAGCGCAACGCCGCCTGGCGCGCGCCTTCACCGCCGACGCGCTGGTCGAAGCCCAGGCTCAGGCGGCCGTTGCGGCCCCACCACGACTCCAGCGCCACGCCGAACAGCGCACTGCCGCGCGGCGCGTTCCAGCCCGCAAGTGGCGCCCATGCATCAACGCCGACGAAACTGGCCTGCCAGTCCGCATCGGCACCATCGAGCCGCTGCTGCCATTCGGCATGCCCGCGCAGGGTCCAGCGCCCCCAGCCACGTTCGCCGCGGATACCGGCCAGCATCTGGCTGCGCTGTACGCGGTTGGCATCGCCACGCAGGCCGAAGCCGAACCCGCCCAGTTCGTTGAAGGCATCGGTATCCACGCGCGTGCTGCTGGCGCCCACGTAGGGTGTGAACGACGCACCCGCGCGGCCGAAACGATAGCCGCCTTCGACACTGGCACTGCTGAAACGTCCGCCGTAACGTGCAGAGACACCGTAGGCGCCGGCGCCCAGCAGCAACTGGCGATCCAGCGCCCGGGTGAACTGGCCGCTGCCGACCTGCGCCAGCGCATAGCCCCGGCCCAGGTTCCAGCCGGCATACAGCTGCGCCTGCGCCTGGCGATCACGCCCACGATCACCACCGACGCTGCTGCCACCATTGCTGCGGGTTTCGCCAAAGGCCACGCCCATCAGCCCATTGCTGCCCAGTGGCAGGTCCTGGCCGGCCATCCAACCGCGGCTGTCGGCGGCATTGCCGGCGAAACTGCCCTGCCCGGCTTCGCCGAGCGCGCTCTGCCAGGCCCCGCGCAGGCGCGGCGCCGCCTGCACGCGATCAAAGCGCTCGGCGATCGCGCGGCGTGACATGTCGATGCTGTCGAAGGTGGCCGACTCGGCCCGCGCATGCGCCTGTCCGGACAGGCTCTGCAAACTGGCCTCGAGGCCTTTGCTGCCACCGCCGGTCCACTGCAGCGCACCGGCGGCCGTACCGAAGGCCGAGCCCTGCAGCGTCGTATCGCCATCAAGCACGCTGAACGCACTGTCCACGCGTTGCGCAGCCGACTGCGCCGAGGCCGTGAGCCCGGTCGCGGCCGCCGTGACGCTGACCTGGGTCAGGTTCAACCAAGCGTTGTTGCTGTCATATCCATAGCTGCTCTGCAGCAGCGACAGGCCCTGCAGGCCGCTGGAGGTGGCAGGGCTGCTGAAGGTGCCGCTGAGGCCGGCGGCGGCGTGGATCAGGTCCTGGCGGCTGCCGTTCTGCGGCACATAGCCGGAGACGAAGCCGTGCACGCGCACGCCCCCGTTGATCGTGGCGTTGCCGGTGACCTGCAGCGCATTGGCACCGAGCGCGATCATCAGCTGCGCGCCGGCCTGCTGGGTGTAGTTGCCCTCGATGGTGCCGGTGGTGTTGCCGGTGGTCAGGAACACGCTGCTGCCGTTGACCACATTGCCGATCACGCGCGGCGTACCGCCATTGAACTGCAGGCCGGTCGAATCCGGATCGGGCTGCGCCAGGATCGTCACGTTGGAGCGGATCACGCTGCCGTTCTGCAGTGACAGGATGCCGCGCTCGATGCGGGTGGCACCGCTGTAGCTGTTGTTGCCCCCCAGCACCAGGGTTCCCCCGCCCTGCTTGACCAGGCCACCGCTGCCGACGATGTCATTGCTCCACAGCGAGCCACTCGATGGCGCATCGACATTGGCCACCACATCGCCCCAGTCGAAGCGCCCCGGCCCCTTGATCGCCCGCGAGATGTCGAGCAGGCCGTAGCCGAACACCGCATCCACGCCGGGCGCACCGATGTCCTTGGCGGTGCCCAGCAGGGTCTGCCGCACCAGGTTGTTGTCGAAGTACGGGTAGCGCTGCCAGACCAGGGCGGCGGCGCCGGAAATCAGCGGGGCGGCGAAGGACGTGCCGTAGTTCCAGTAATAGCTGCCGCCGTTGGCATCGGGATAGACCGCGCTGCCCGGCGCCGCCAGGCAGTAGCGCGCGGCTTGGCCGCAGGCATTGGCGTAGCTGGCCAGCGTACCCGGTGCATACGGATCCACCGCAGTGGCCACCAGCCAGCCGCGCTCCAGATCGGCCGCCGGCAGCGAGCCGGCAACGCCCAGCTGGCTGGGCAGCGCGGCCAGGCTGCTCGGCTCGGGGCGCGCATCGTTGCCGGCCGCGAACACCACCAGGCCGCCATGGTTGATGACGAACGGCCGGTACTCGGCCGCCACCTGCGCGGTGGTCGGCAGGTCGGTCCAGTACAGGCCGCCCCACGAATTGTTCATCACCTTCACGTTGTAGCTGATCAGGTCCTGGTGGACCTGCGCCACGCCCAGTGGGCCGCTGAAGGAATTGCCCTTGCCGCTGCCGTCATCGACGGGCGGCTTGTCGGCGATGATCCGCGCCGAAACGATCTGTGCGCCGGGGGCGATGCCGCCCGGCCAGGACCCCACCGAAGCACCCGCGGCCAGGCTGGCCACCGCCGTGCCGTGGCCCACCACGTCGTCCACCTGCAGGTTGTTGCGGGCGGGGTCGATGTAGTTGAGGTTGGCGACCACGCGCCCGTTCAGCGCCACTGCGTTGCGCTGCACGCCCGAATCGACGATGCCGATGCGCACCCCCTGCCCGGTCAGGCCGGCGGCCTGTGCGGCACGCGCATTGGTCACGGACAGGTGCGCGTCGAAGGCCGGCTCCTGCGGCTTGGCCGGAGGCGGTGTGGTCGGCGGGGGCGTGGTCGGGGGCGTCGGGGTGGTCGGGGGTGGATCGATGCGGACATTGCCGCCGCCTCCGCCGCCACCACATGCCGTCAATGCCATCGCCAGCGCCGACGCCAGCGCCGACCTCACCATCATCGTGCGTTCCATCGATTCCTTCCCATGAACGTTGGCCTGCCTACATCCCGGCAGGCGTGCGGTGCCGCCCAGCGGCGGCCCTCCCCGACCCTCTATACTTGGGTCGACCCCCACGCAGTCTGCCGGGAAATCGCGGCGCTTCCAACGTCCTCGGTCTCCTTTCCGAACATTGCTTACGCATCAACGAGATTGCCATGTCCAACATCGTCATCGCCGCCGCCAAGCGCACCGCCATCGGCTCCTTCCTCGGCCAGTTCAACGGCGTGCCGACCCCGACCCTCGGCGCGGCCGCCATCGCGGCCGCCCTGGAACAATCGGGCGTGCCGGCCAGCGACGTCTCTGAAGTCCTCATGGGCTGCGTGCTGCCGGCCAACCTCGGCCAGGCGCCCGCCCGCCAGGCGGCGATCGCCGCCGGCATTCCGCTGTCGACCGGTGCCACCACCCTCAACAAGGTGTGCGGCTCGGGCATGAAGACCATCATGCTCGGCCATGACCTGATCAAGGCCGGTTCGGCCAGCATCGTGGTCGCCGGTGGCATGGAATCGATGTCCAACGCCCCGCACCTGCTGCCCAACTCGCGCACGGGCAACCGCTTCGGCAACTTCCAGGCGATCGACCACATGGCCCACGACGGCCTGGTCAACGCCTACGACGGCAAGGCCATGGGCGAGTTCGCCGAATGCGCCGTGGACAAGTACCAGTTCAGCCGCGAGGAACAGGACGCCTACGCGATCGAATCGGTCAAGCGCGCACAGGCCGCACAGGCCAATGGGGCATTCGCCGATGAGATCGTCGCGGTGAAGGTGGCCACCCGCAAGGGTGAGGTCGAGGTCGCCACCGATGAGCAACCCGGCCGCTCCGACATCGCCAAGATCCCGACCCTGCGCCCGGCCTTCAAGAAGGACGGCAGCGTCACCGCCGCCAGCTCCTCCAGCATCTCCGACGGCGCCGCTGCGGTGGTCCTGCTGACCGAGGAAGACGCCAACGCACGTGGCATTACCCCGCTGGCGCGCATCGTCGGCCACGCCACCCATTCGCAGGAACCGGAATGGTTCACCACCGCCCCGATCGGCGCGATCCACACACTGCTGGCCAAGACCGGATGGTCGCTGGACCAGATCGACCTGTTCGAAATCAATGAGGCCTTCGCCGTGGTGGCGATGGCACCGATGCGTGAACTGGGCATCCCGCACGACAAGCTCAACGTGAATGGCGGGGCCTGCGCACTGGGCCATCCCATCGGTGCCTCCGGTGCACGCCTGGTGGTGACCTTGGTCAACGCCCTGCGCACGCGCGGTGGCAAGCGCGGCATTGCCACCCTGTGCATCGGTGGTGGTGAAGCAACAGCCATCGCCATCGAATTGATTTAAAAAGATTTAACGACGATTTCGCAAAAATGAATGCGGGATCGCTTGACACCCAATCTTGGCTTGTCATCATGTTGTCGGCGCGCAGCATGCGCGTTGCCTAATTCTAACGACGAGGATTTACACAATGAGCATCAACAAGCTGCTGGTCGCGATGTCCCTGGCTCTGGCCCTGGCCGCCTGCTCGAAGCAGGAAGCTGCCCAGGACGCCGCTGCTTCGGCCAACGAAGCCGCCACCGAAGCCCAGGCTGCTGCCGACCAGGCCGCCGCTGCCGGCGCCCAGACCGCCGACGCTGCCCAGCAGGCTGCCAACACCGCCGCCACCGCTGCTGACGCTGCGACCGACGCTGCTGCCAACACCGCTGCTGCCGCGACCGACGCTGCTGCTGGCGAAGCCAAGGACGCTGCCAAGGCTGCCGAAGCTACCGCTGAGCAGGCCAAGGACGCTGCTGAAGAAGCAAAGAAGTAATAACTTCTTTCTTCAGGCTGTTCTGGAAAAGCCGCTGGTTCGCCAGCGGCTTTTTCTTTGGCCTGCTGCCTGCGCGCGCCTCGGATCGCGACCCCGTCTTCACAACGGCATGAATAGGCTGGCGTCCCCATCCATTGCAGTACCGGAGACCGCCATGAAGATTCGCCCGATCACCACCACGCTGCTGGCCGCCTCCCTGCTGCTGGCCCTGGCCGCCTGCAAGGGTCCGGAAGCCGAACAGGCCAAGCAGGACGCGCAGCAGGCCGCCGACAGCGCCGGCGCTGCCGCCCGTGACGCCGTGGATAGGGCCGCCGAAGCCACCCGCAACGCTGCCGACAAGACCGCTGCCGCTTCCGAGCAGGCCGCCGCCGATACCCAGCAGGCACTGGACAAGGCCGCAGACGCCACCGCAAACGCCGCAGACAAGGCCAAGGTTGCGGCCACCGACGCCGCTGCACATGCCAGCGACGCCACTGCGGACGCCGCACAGAAGGTTGCTGACAAGGCCCGTGATGTCGCCAATGACGCCAAGGCCAACGCCGCCAAGGAAGAAGCCAAGCACTAAGGCCTACCGGCAGCCGGGCATCGTCTCGGCGCTACAGGAAAAGCCGCGGCACTGCCGCGGCTTTTCTGCTTTTCGCTCTCTGCTCTTTCTGTTGATTCCGTGCTGGACGCGTACGGAAAGTGTCCAAGGACGCGCAGGTAGGTTGCGCAGGGGCGTAAGCGCCATCGCCGTTGGCCGCCCCTAAGGCAGCGCGCGCGCCAGCATTGCCGACAGATCCACACCCGCCGGCAGCGTCCCGAACACCAGCCCATGCTCCCCTTCCAGCCGGCTGCGCACGAACGCTTCAGCCATTGGACTGCCCGCCCGCAACATCAACGCTGCCTGCAACAGCAGCGCAGTGCGCTCGCAGAAAAGCCTCGCCTGCGACTCATCCGGTGCCGGTGCCGCTGCCCAACGCTGCAATGCCGCTGCGTAGCGCGCATCACGATCGGCCACCGCTGCCAGCTCGGCGCGCAGCGCCGCCAGTGCCTCCGGTTCACGTGCCAGCGCGCGCAGTACGTCCAGGCACTGGATGTTGCCACTGCCTTCCCAGATCGAATTCAACGGCGCCTGCCGGTACAGCCGCGGCAGCATCGATTCCTCCACATAGCCTGCGCCGCCGAGGCATTCCTGCGCTTCGTTGACGAAGGCCGGCGCGCGCTTGCACAGCCAGTACTTGCCCAGCGCCGTTCCCACCCGTGCCAGCGCAGCTTCGTTGGCATCCACGGCGGCGCGATCCACCGCGCGTGCGATGCGCATCGAAAGTACCGTGGCCGCTTCCGATTCCAGTGCCAGGTCGGCCAGCACATTGGTCATCAACGGGTGCTCGACCAGCAGCTTGCCGAAGGTGCGGCGATGGCGTGCGTGGTGCAACGCCTGCGCCAACGCCATGCGCATTTCCGCCGCTGCGCCCAGCATGCAATCCAGGCGGGTCATCATCACCATGCCGATGATGGTGGCCACGCCACGCCCCTCCTCGCCCACCCGCCATGCCTGCGCGCCGCAGAACTCGACTTCGCTGGAGGCATTGGCCCAGTCGCCAAGCTTGTCCTTCAACCGCATCAACCGGAATGCGTTGCGGTCACCGTCGGCCAGCCGGCGCGGCATCAGCAGGCAGGTCAGTCCTCCCGGCGCCTGCGCCAGCACCAGGAAGCCATCGCACATCGGTGCGGAAAAGAACCACTTGTGGCCGACAAGGCGATAGCGCTCACCATCGATCGGTTCGGCGCGCGTACTGTTGGAGCGCACATCCGAGCCGCCCTGCTTCTCGGTCATGCCCATGCCCAGGGTGATGCCGGCCTTGTCAGCCACCGGCACGTCGCGCGCGTCATAGACCGGCGCTGCGGCCTTGCGTGCCCACTCGGCCAGATGCGGCTGCGTGTGCAGCACCGCTACTGCTGCATGGGTCATCGTCAACGGGCAACTGGTGCCGGCCTCGGCCTGGTGGTGCAGGTAGCTCAACACCGCACGCGCGACATGCGCGCCGGGTTGCGGTTCATGCCAGGACAAGCCGGCGACACCGTGCGATTTCGCCGTCTCCATCAACTGGTGATAGGCCGGGTGGAACTCCACCGTATCGATGCGATGACCCTGCGCATCATGCGTGCGCAGGCGTGGGCGATCGCGGTTGGCATCGAAGCCGAGCCGGTACAGCTCGTCGCCGGCCAGCGCGCCATAGACCGCCAGGCGTGGCGCGAAGCTGCCAGCGCCTTCGCGTTGCACGGCTTCCATCAGCGCCACGTCGTCAGTCCACAACTGGCGCCCCGCGAACGGTGGCGGCTGGTTCAACACCACATGGGTTTCGTAGGGCGCGTCGCTGCTGAAGCTTGGTCCACTCATCCGGTCCATCCTGGCGGCAAGAGGTATGCGGTCCGATTGTGCCGCATGACTTGCCAAGCCCGTGTTCAGGCCGGTTCTCACCGTCTGCACGAGCAGCAGGCCACAGTGATCGCATGGCAGCCAACGACGATCTGGTGGTGCTGCGCCCGGAAGGGCTGTACTGCGCCGCCGGCGATTTCCACATTGATCCCTGGCGACCGGTAGCGCGCGCGGTCATCACGCATGGCCACGGGGATCACGCCCGCCCGGGCATGGGCGAGTACCACTGCAGCGAAGGCAGCCTGCCGATCCTGCGCTGGCGCCTGGGCGATGTTCCGGTGCAGGCGCACGTCGAGGGCGTGCCGTTCCGCCTGGGCCGGGTACAGGTATCGCTGCATCCAGCCGGTCACGTCCTGGGATCTTCGCAGGTGCGCATCGACGACGGGCGGCAGGTCTGGGTCGCCTCCGGCGACTACAAGCGGCAGCCTGACCCAACCTGTGCGCCGTTCGAAGTGGTGCCCTGCGATACCTTCATCACCGAAGCCACCTTCGCCCTGCCGATCTACCGCTGGCCGGACACTTCGGCCGTCGCTGCCGAAATCGTGGCGTGGCGCCGCGAATGCGAACAACGCGGCGAGGCTGCGATCCTGCTGTGCTATGCGCTGGGCAAGGCACAGCGGGTGCTGGCAGAGCTGCGGCCACTGGACGATCGGCCGGCCTGGCTGCATGGCGCCATCGCCAATGGCGTGGCGGTGTACCGGCAGGCCGGCGTACCGATGCTGGAGACGCTCACCGTGGCCGAACAGGGCCGCCAGCCCGATGCCGGCGGCCAGTTGATCCTGGCCCCGCCCTCGGCTGCGGGCACGCCCTGGATGCGCCGCTTCGGCCGTCACCAGCTGGGCTTCGCCTCGGGCTGGATGCAACTGCGCGGCAACCGTCGCCGCCGCAACGTCGATCGAGGCTTCGTCATTTCCGACCACGCCGATTGGCCAGCACTGCTGCAGACGATCCAACAGACCGGCGCGCAGCGGGTGATCGCCACCCATGGCAATACCGATGCGTTGATTCCGTTCCTGCGCGAGCGCGGCGTGGCTGCCGAAGCCTTCCGTACCGATTTCGGGAGCGAGGAATGAAGTCCTTCGCAGCGCTCTACCAACGCCTGGACCGCAGCACTGCCACGCTGGACAAGCGCGCAGCGCTGGTCGACTACTTCCGCCAGGCAGGCGCACACGATGCGGCGTGGGCGCTGTACCTGCTCAGTGGTGGCAAGGTGGTCGGCGCGCGCAGGAAGATCGCCGCCAGTGGCGAACTGCGCGCGTGGATCGCCGAGCAATCAGGGTTGCCACCGTGGCTGGTGGAAGACAGCTATGCGCAGGTGGGTGACCTGGCCGAAACGCTGACCCTGCTGTTGGACGACCCACCACACCCTTCGCCTGACCGGCCCCTGGCCGAATGGATCGAACAGCACCTGCTGGCGGTCGCCAACCAACCCGAGGCGGTGCGTCGCGCGGCGATCGTCGCCGGCTGGCAGCAACTGTGCAGCGGCGAACGCCTGATATTCAACAAGCTGCTGACCGGCGCCCTGCGCGTTGGCGTGTCGCAGCGACTGGTGCAGCAGGCGCTGGCCGAGTGGTCCGGCCTGGACATCGCACGCATCGCCCAGCGCATGCTGGGCGAGTGGGTGCCCTCGCCCGGGCTGCTGACCCAGCTGCTGTCGCCGGATGAGCTGCCGCTGGACCGGCAGCAGCCCTATCCGTTCTTCCTGGCCTCGCCACTGGAGGGATCCCCTGCCGAACGACTCGGCCCGATCGATGACTGGCTGCTGGAATGGAAGTGGGATGGCATCCGCCTGCAGCTGCTGCGCCGGCGCGGCGAGGTCGCCTTGTGGTCACGCGGCGAAGAGCGGCTGGATGGCCGCTTCCCCGAGATCGAACAGGCAGCGATGGCGCTTCCCGATGGCTGCGTGCTGGACGGCGAGCTGCTGGCCTGGGACGAAGCCGCGGACCTGCCGCGTGCCTTCACTGCGCTGCAGACGCGCATCCAGCGCCGAAAACCCGGTGCGGCCACCCTGCGCAACACGCCGGTGCGGGTGCTCGCCTATGACCTGCTTGAACTCGATGGCGTAGACCTGCGCGAACGTCCGCTGCAGCAGCGGCGCGCGCGTCTCGCCGAGGTCGTCGGTGCACTGAACGATGCACGGATCCAGCTCTCACCGGGCGTTGACGCCGACGACTGGCTCCAGGCGGCGGCAATGCGCGACGTGGCACGCGAACGCGGCGTGGAAGGACTGATGCTGAAACGGCATGCCTCGCCCTACCAGGCCGGACGCCGCCGCGGTGACTGGTGGAAATGGAAGGTCGATCCGCTCACCATCGATGCGGTGCTCCTGTACGCGCAGGCCGGCCATGGGCGGCGCAGCACGCTGTACACCGACTACACCTTCGGCGTCTGGGACGGCGACACGCTGGTGCCGGTGGCCAAGGCCTATTCGGGCCTGGATGACAAGGAAATCCTCGCGCTTGATCGCTGGATCCGCGCCAACACCCGCGAGCGCTTCGGCCCGGTGCGCAGCGTTCGCGCCGAACACGTCTTCGAGCTGGGCTTCGAGGCGGTCAACCGCAGCAGCCGGCACAAGTCGGGCATCGCCGTGCGTTTTCCGCGCATCCTGCGCTGGCGCCACGACAAGCCCGCCAGCGAAGCCGATCAGCTGGCCACGCTGCAGGCATTGGCACGATGAACCGCAGCCAGGCACTGCGCCGGCTGGAAGACTGGTTCGCGTCCAGAGGCTGGCGCTCACTGCCGTTCCAGCGCGCGATGTGGCGTCACTATCTCGCCGGCGAATCCGGGCTGCTGCATACACCCACAGGCAGCGGCAAGACACTGGCGATGTTCGGCGGGCCGCTGCTGCAGGCCATGATCGACCCGCCACCCTCCCCCCGCGGCGCCAGCGCGGTCCGCCCGCTGCAGGTGCTGTGGGTGACCCCCTTGCGCGCGTTGGCCAGCGACACCGCGCGCGCGCTGCAGACCGTGGTCGATGGGCTGGGGCTGGGTTGGCGTGTCGGCCTGCGCAGTGGTGACGCCAGCAACCGCGAGCGGCGCCAGGCGCGCGAGGGCCGCATCGACGTACTGGTGACCACGCCGGAATCACTGGCGCTGCTGCTGAGCTATCCGGATACGCTGCCGCGCATGCAGCGGCTGCGCTGCATGGTGGTGGACGAATGGCACGAACTGCTGGGCAACAAGCGCGGTGTGCTGCTGCAGTTGAACCTGGCAGTGTTGCGCCAGGCCGCGCCTGCATCGCAGCTGTGGGGACTGTCAGCCACCCTGGGCAATCTGCACGAGGCGCGCGACGTGCTGCTGCCCGGGCGACCGGAAGCACCGATCGTGCAGGGCGTACGGCCGCGCCCACTGAGCGTGCGCAGCGTGCTGCCGGACCCTGGCGAACATTTCCCCTGGGCCGGGCATCTGGGCCTGGCGCAGCTGCCACGCGTGCTGGATGCACTGATGCAGGCACGCAGCAGCCTGCTGTTCACCAATACGCGCGCGCAAGCTGAATTGTGGCATCAGGCGCTGGCCGCAGTCTGGCCGGAAGAACCGGACACGCTTGCGCTGCACCACGGCTCGCTGGACCCGGTGCTGCGCCAGCAGGTGGAGGATGGCCTGCGCGCGGGCGCGCTGCGCTGCGTGGTTGCCACCTCCAGCCTCGACCTCGGCGTCGACTTCCCCGAGGTTGAGCAGGTACTGCAGCTGGGCAGCCCGAAGGGCGTGGCGCGCCTGCGCCAGCGCGCCGGACGCGCACGGCACCGCCCGGGTGCCAGCGGTTCCATCCTGTGCGTGCCCAGCCATGCGCTGGAACTGGCCGAGTACGCCGCCGTGCGCCGTGCGTTGGCCGGGAACGTGGTCGAAGCGCGCAGGCCGCCGACGCTGCCGCTGGATGTGCTGGCCCAGCATGCGGTCAGCCGCGCCCTGGCGGGCGGCTTCGACAGCGCCGACCTGCTGGCGCAGGTGCGGCGTACCCATGCCTTCGCGTCGCTCGGCGACGACCAGTGGCAGGCCGTGCTCACATTCGTCGTGCAGGGTGGCCAAGCGCTGGCCCAGTACCCCGATTTCCACAAGGTCGTGCGTGATGCCGATGGGTGGTACCGCATGCACGACCGTCGCCAGGCACTGCGTCATCGGCTGTCGATCGGCACCATCAGCAGCGATGGCAGCGTGCGCGTGCAGTTCCTGCGCGGCGGCAGCCTGGGCGCCGTGGAGGAACAGTTCGCCAGCCGCCTGCGCCGTGGCGACCGCTTCCAGTTCGCCGGGCGCCTGCTGGAGCTGGTGCAGCTGCGCGACATGACTGCCTTCGTCCGGTTGGCACGAGGACGCGGTGAGGGGATCGTGCCGCGCTGGCAGGGCGGCCAGTTGCCGCTGTCGATGCCGCTGGGCCGCGAGCTGGAGTGGGTACTGTCCGGTGCTGACGACAGCGCCGAGTCACGCTGGCTGTCACCCCTGCTGGCACTGCAGCAGCGGTTGTCGGCGCTTCCCGGCCCAGCCCATCTGCTGGTGGAGGATGTGCGTCGTCGCGAAGGCCAGTTCCTGTTCGTCTATCCCTTTGCCGGCCGCCACGTGCATGAGGCGCTGGCCGCCCTGCTGGCGCTGCGCTGTACCCGCCGGCAGCGCAACAGCATCGGCTATGCGGTGAACGATCACGGCCTGGTGCTGGCACCGGCACAGGCCATCGATCTGGATGCGGCGCAATGGCGGGCGCTGTTCTCCACCGATCAGCTGCTGGATGATCTGCGTGCTGCAGTGAACCTGGGCGAGCTGGCGCGTCGCCAGTTCCGCGGCATCGCACGCGTCGCCGGCCTGCTGGTCCCCAGCCTGCCCGGTGGCATGCCACGGGCACTGCGCCAGCTGCAGGCATCCGCGGGACTGCTCTACGACGTACTGCGCGAGCACGACCCGGATCACCTGCTGCTGGCGCTGGCGGAACAGGAAGTGCTGAATGACAGCCTCGACATGCCGGGGCTGCAACAGGTACTGGCCAGGATTCGGATGCAGACCCTCTCGGTGCAGCGCCCGGCGTCACTCACGCCGTTGGGTTTCCCGCTGTGGGCCGAACGCCTGCGCGGGCAGTTCAGCAACGAAGACTGGCGTACCCGGGTACAACGCGCGGCCCAGCAGCTGGAGCGTCGGCATGGCCGATGAACTGCCACTGCCGCGCGCAGGCGAGTCGCTGGTTCTGCTTGGCGCGCGTGCACTCTACTGGCCCGCGCGGCAGGCACTGCTGCTCGCCGACCTGCACCTGGGCAAGGCCGATGTATTCCGCCGCGCAGGCATCGCGCTGCCCAGCGGCGGTACCGGCAAGGACCTGCAACGCCTGCAGGGGCTGCTGGACAGGCATGCCTGCCGCGAGCTGTGGATCCTGGGCGACATCCTGCATGGCCCGGCGCATCGCGCTGCGTGGTACCAGCAATGGTTGGCATGGCGCGAACGCAATGCCGCACTGGACGTGCATGTCCTGCGCGGAAATCATGACCAGCAGCTGCCGCATGCCGAGCTGCAGGTGCAGATACACGACGAGGTACGGTTGCCACCGTTCCTGCTTCGGCATGAGCCGGTGCCCGATGCGGAGCTGCATGTGATCGCCGGGCATCTGCATCCACAGATCGCTTTGCCTGCGTTGCGGCGGCGCTTCCCCGCATTCTGGCTGCGTGACAGGATGACGCTTCTGCCGGCCTTCTCCGCGTTCACCGCCGGAATCGTTCCTGTTCCCGCTGCCGGCGAGCAGATGGTCGCCTGCGTGGACAACGGCCTGGTGGTGCTGCCCCTGGCTTGAATCAGGCCGGACGGATATCCAGCTGCGGCATCAGCTGGAACTCAGGCGTGTCCTCTTCCCGTCGCCGCGGCAGGGCCTGGATCGCCGCCAGCATCTCCTGCGCGCAGGTGCGGATGCGCGTGTGGTGCTCCGGCGACGCATGACTGATCAGGCTGCCGACATGGAACTCGAACACGTCCTCCAGTACGTCGGGCTGGTCCTCGTGCAGCATCTGCAACAGACCGCGCAGCTTGCAGATTTCCGATTCCAGCTCCTCGACCGCGAACAACATGGCATCCTCCTCTTCGACAACAGGCGGCACATCCGGGCCGCAACAGGCGGCGACAGCAGCGCCTCCCGGGCCACGCGCGATGTTGATCACGGAAAGGAAAACGGGCGACGCGCAATCGCGTGCAACCTACTTCTCGCATATGCGCAGTGAGGCAACCGTTAATTCACGTGACGACGCGTTTCACGCAGTGGCCGTGATCGCGTTGATGCGAGGCACCTGCGCCGCAGTGGCCAGCGCGTCGACGAAAGCCGGATCCAGCGCGAGCGAACCGAACCAGCCATGCTGGGTACCGCTGAGCACACGCAGCATGTGACCACGCCCACCCGGCAGGCGCCCCATCGGGCCGAGCAGCACGTCGCGCGCTTTGGCCCAGGCATCGCGATCAGACTGGAACAGCGGCGTCAGCCAACGGCTCCAGCGCTGGTAGACCGCAACGTGCGCCCTGCGCTGCGCCTGGTAGGCCTGCAATGCCGCGGCACCGCCACCATGCGCGCGCAAGGCATCGCGCAGCGCCAGCGCATCGAGCAGCGCCATGTTCACGCCCTGGCCCAGCTGTGGGCTCATCGCATGCGCGGCATCGCCGGCCAGCACCATGCGGCCGTGATACCAGCGCGTCATCACCGCGTCGCGGTAGACGGCCCGTGCCAGCTGGCCGGCGTCACGCAGATGCGCGAAGCGTGCACTGGCCTGCGGCCACAGCGCATGCAGTTCGTCCAGCCAGGGCGTCATGCCGTCGGCCTGCCAACGTTCGAAATCGTCGCGTGGCAGGCTCCAGAAAAAGCTCAGGCGCGGCGTGTCATCACCGGGCCGCGTACCGACCGGCAACAGCCCGATCATCTTGCGTGCGGCCACGTAGCGCTGCCGCAGCTCCTGCAGGTGTGGCCAGTCTTCGGCTGGCAACAGGCACCACAGCGCACCCCACGGATACACGCGATCCAGTCCGTTACCGTCTTTGATCGTGCCGCGCAGCGTCGAGGCCGCACCATCGGCGGCCACCACGAGGTCGAACGCACCGTGCAGGCGCCCTTCGCTGTCACGCAGGCGGCCCTGCTCGGCATCCACTGCAGCGATGCTGACGCCGGCATGCAGCTGGCCCGCACCAGCACGCGCATCATCCAGCAACGAGAACAGGGCGCCGCGCTGCATGCCAAGGCCGTGCAGGCGCGCGTCCAGGCCGGCGTAGCGCATGTCCATCACTGCGCGTTCGCACGGCGTATCGCCATACAGGCGATGCACCGGCGCGGCATGCGCGCGCACGTCGTCAAGCAGGCCCATCTGCCACAGCACCTGCAGGCCGCTGGGCTGCAGCAGGAAACCGGCGCCAACCGGTCCCGGCGTGGGCACACGTTCGAAGATCTCCACCTCGTGGCCATCACGGGAGAGCAGGATGGACAATGCCTGTCCAGCGGTGCCGTAGCCGATCACGGCGATGCGCAGTCGTTCCTTCATGGGCGCATTGTGCCCGAGCGCAAATCCGGATGCCCAGCGGGGCCTCCGCCCACGGCAGCGCAATTCTTGTCGCAGCGCAAAAAAAAACCCCGCCGGAGCGGGGTTTTCAACGCACTGTCGAGTGGATCACTCGGCCGGCGTGATGTTCGAAGCCTGGGCGCCCTTCGGGCCCTGGGTCACGTCATAGGTGACACGCTGGCCTTCCTGCAGGCTGCGGAAGCCCTTGGAGTTGATGGCGGAGAAGTGCGCGAACACGTCGGCGCTGCCATCCTCCGGCGAGATGAAGCCAAATCCCTTGGCGTCGTTGAACCACTTGACGGTACCGTTCGGCATGGTGATGCGAGACCTTATGCAATGAATGGGTGGTGTACGCTGAACCCGCGCACAAGCTGAGTATGCAAAGCTTGCTCAGGGAAGACAATCACCCCCGCGCCAATTCGCCCACCAGTTCCGGAAGTCCGTTGCTGGCCGCCTGCACATTGGCCAGCACTTCGGCCATCGTAATCTCCTCGCCATCACCGCAGCCGGCGGCCCAGTTGGCGATGATCGCCAGGCAGGCATAATCCAGCCCCAGCTCCCGCGCCAGTGCGGCTTCCGGCATGCCGGTCATGCCCACCAGATCGCAACCGTCGCGGCGCATGCGGGCGATTTCGGCGATGGTTTCCAGGCGCGGGCCCTGCGTTGCGCCATAGCAGCCACCGTCATGGACCGTGACACCGGTCACTTTGGCTGCCGCCAGGATCTTGCTGCGCAGCATCGGCGTGTACGGATGGCCGAAATCGACGTGGACCACGTCGGAGCCTTCTTCTTCACAGATCGTGCTGATGCGGCCCCAGGTGTAGTCGATGATCTGGTCCGGGCAGGCGAGCACGCGCGGACCGAAGTTCTCGGTGATGCCCCCCACCGTGTTCAATGCCAGCACCCGCTGCGCGCCCAGCTGCTGCAGCGCAGCCAGGTTGGCGCGGTAGTTGATCTTGTGCGGCGGCAGCGAATGCCCCTCGCCATGCCGCGCCAGGAACGCCACGCGATGGCCGAGCAGCGTGCCCACGCGCACCGGGCCCGATGGGCGGCCGAAGCGGGTGTCGACCTCGTGGGTCTGCACGTCGTCAAGCTTGGCCAGGTTGTAGACACC
This sequence comes from Stenotrophomonas sp. 3diitr2024, assembly GCF_042136455.1. NCBI lineage: Bacteria > Pseudomonadati > Pseudomonadota > Gammaproteobacteria > Lysobacterales > Lysobacteraceae > Stenotrophomonas > Stenotrophomonas sp. 3diitr2024. Next base: position 5,449 of record NZ_JBHHMJ010000039.1, on the reverse strand, counting down.
GGTACCGCCGATCACGGCCAGGGCGATCTGTTGCATTAGAAGCACTCCATGAAAAGACGAACGCCGGCACCCGAGGATGCCGGCGATGGAAAAGACGCGCCGCGGGCGGCCGCGCCGTTATTCCTTCATTGCGTAGATGGCCGGCACGCAGCGCAGGGTCTCGTTGACGTCCATGCCGAAGCCGAACACGTAGCGGTCCGGCAGCTCGATGCCCGCGTAATCGGCGGTCACATCGGGCAGCGCACGGTCGTGCTTCTTCACGGTCATCGCAGCGATGCGCACATCGGTCGCGCCCTGTTCCAGGCACCAGGTGCGAACGCCCTGCAGGGTGTAGCCCTCGTCGAGGATATCGTCGACCAGCAGCACGCGGCGGCCGAACAGCGAGGTGGCCGGCTTGTGCTTCCAGACCAGGTCACCGCCGGTGGTTTCGCCGCGGTAGCGGGTGGCGTGCAGGTAATCGAACTGCACGTCCTGGCCGCGCGCGCCCAGTTCCAGCGCCAGCTGGCCGGCGAACGGCAGCGCACCATGCATGATCGACAGGAACAACGGCACCTCGCCCTTGTAATCGCGCGCGATGGCGTCGGCGATTGCAGCGATGGCCTTGTCGATGGTGGGGCGGTCGACCAGCAGGTCAGCCTGGGCCAGGGCCTGGGAAATGGTGAGGTTGGGCATCAGACGGTTCTTCCAAGGGTTTCAAGCAGACGGGATTGGGTGTCGCCATGGCGGGCATCGGCCAGCAGGCCGTCCCAGCCGAGCGCGCCGCGGCCAAGCAGGCCCAGCAGCGCAGCAGTATTGAGGGAGCGTCCCTGCACCGCATGCAGGGCTTCATCGACCAGTTCCGGATGGCAGACCAGCACCACGTCGCAACCGGCGTCCAGGTGCGCGTGCACGCGTGCCGGCACGCCGCCGGCGCTGTGCGAGGCGGCCATGCCGATGTCATCGGAGAACACCACGCCGCGGAAGCCGAGTTCGCCGCGCAGGACGTCCTGGATCCAGCGTGGGGAATAGCCGGCGGGCTCCGCTGCCACCTGCGGATAGATCACGTGCGCCATCATCACCGCATCGGCACCGGCGGCGATGCCGGCCTGGAACGGCACCAGGTCCTGCGCGCGCAGTTCGTCCAGCGCGCGTGGATCGATCGCGGTATCGACGTGGGTGTCTTCCAGCACGGTGCCGTGACCAGGAAAATGCTTGAGCGTGGCGGCCATGCCGACCGCGTGCATGCCGCGCACATAGGCTGCAGTGAACGCGGCCACGACCTGCGGGTCTTCACTGAAGGCGCGGTTGCCGATGGCGCGGTTGCCGCGGCCAAGGTCGACCACCGGGGCGAAGCTGAGATCCAGGCCGCTGGCGCGGACTTCACTGGCCATCAGCCAGGCGTGCTGCTCGGCCAGCGCCAGGGCCCGCTGCGGGTCGGTGGCGTACAGGGCACCAATCTCCTGCAGCGGCGGAAGATCGCTGTAACCCTCGCGGAAGCGCTGCACACGGCCGCCTTCCTGGTCCACGCAGATCAGCTGCGGGCGCGGGGCGGCGGCACGGATGGCCGCGCTCAGATCGGTCACCTGCTGGCGCGAGGCGAAGTTGCGCTTGAACAGCACTACTCCGGCCACGGCGTCGTGCTGCAGCCAGTCACGTTCCTGGGCGGTCAGTTCGGTGCCGGCAACGCCGATCAGCAGCATGGTCGATCTCCACAACGCGCGCCCGCATGGCGCAGTGCCGCATTGTCGCAGAACCGGCCGACAGGCGCAGTGGTCAGAAAAAGGGGACGGAGGGGATTAAGGCGCAATCGGCCCCAAGGGGCTGGATACGTCTTAATCCCCTCCGTCCCCTTTTGAGGAGCCGGTCAGACCTTGCAGCTGTCCGGGCCGCAGGCCTCGTCGCCGTCAGCCGGGGTAGCCGGGGCGCCCTGTTCTGCCGCGATCTGCCGCAGGGCCTGGGCGAACGCCTCGGGTGGCTGCGCCCCGGAAATCGCCCACTTCCCATCGATCACGAAGGTCGGCACCGACGAAATGCCCAGTGCATGGGCCTGCGCCAGCTTGGCTTCGACCTCGGCCAGGCCGCGGTCGGAGGCCAGCATCTGCGCGATTTCACCACCGTCCAGGCCGCCCGCCACGCCGGCCTTCACCAGTACAGCGTTGTCGGCCAGGTTCTGGCCATGTTCGAAGTGGGCGCGGAACAGCGCTTCACCCACCGCATCCTGCACGCCATGCTGGCCGGCCAGCCACAACACCCGATGCGCCGGCAGTGTGGTCACCCGCACCTGGCCCTGGTTGAAATCCATCGGCAGCCCCTCCGCGCGCGCGGTGGTCTGGGTCTGGCCGAGGATCTGCTCGGTGCGCTCGACGCCCCCGAACTTGCGCGCATAGGCCTCGCGCAGCGGCACCGGGGTGTCGTCCGCATCCGGGTCCAGCTGGAACGGCTGCCAGTGGATATCGAGTTCAGGCGCATTGGCGCCCAGCAACTGCACGCCCTGCTGGAAACGATGCTTGCCGATCCAGCACCAGGGGCAGACCACGTCGGAGTAGATGTCGATTCTCATGTCCACGACATGGGGACCGCCTTCCTCGATAAAAGGGGACGGAGGGGATTAAGTCGCTTTCCGCACAGGCGGGGTAAAGACGACTTAATCCCCTCCGTCCCCTTTTTGGGGGTTCACCACTGTGAATACGGGCGGCTGGCCAGGGCAACGTTGTAGTAGCGGGCGTCATCGGTCACTTCGGCGCCGACCCAGTCCGGCAGGTCGATGGCCTGATCGGCGCTTTCCAGTTCGACTTCGGCCACCACCAGACCGGCGTTGTCACCGAGGAATTCGTCCACTTCCCAGGTCAGGCCGGTGTGTTCGACCAGATGGCGGCGCTTGTCGATCAGGCCGCCGACACACAGCGCCAGCAGTGCGCGCGCGTCCTCCACCGGGATCGGGTAGTCGAACTCCTGCCGGGTATGGCCGAGGGTGCGCGACTTCAGGTTCAGCGCGGCGTGGTCGCCTTCGATGCGTACGCGCACCGAGGCGTTCTGGGTGCCGCGGTCGAGCGCGCCCATGTCGTTGATGTAGCCCTGCGCCATCGGGATCACCCGATGCGCGGCGGTGCGCCAGCCATCGCTGCTGACCAGGAATTTGCGTTCGATTTCGATGCCCATGGCGCAATTATGCGCCACGGGTGATGACAGCTGCTCAGCGCTTTTCGAATACCGCGATGCTTTCCACGTGCGCGGTGTGCGGGAACATGTCCATGGCACCGGCGCTGACCAGGGTGAAGCCCTGTTCGTTGACCAGATAGCCGGCATCGCGCGCCAGCGAGCCCGGGTGGCAGCTGACGTAGACGATGCGCTTGAACTGCTTCAGCGGCAGCTGCTGCAGCACTTCGATCGCGCCGGAGCGCGGCGGATCCAGCAGCAGCTTGTCGAAGCCCTGGCGCATCCACGCCGTGCTGCGCTGGTCCTGGGTCAGGTCGGCGCTGAAGAACTGCGCGTTCGCCAGGCCGTTGCGCTCCGCGTTCTCACGCGCACGCGCGACGAGGCCGGCATCGCCTTCCACACCCACCACTTCACGCACACGGCGGGCCAACGGCAGGGTGAAGTTGCCCAGGCCGCAGAACAGGTCCAGCACGCGCTCGTCCTCACCCGGCTGCAGCAGGTCCAGGGCGTGGGCGATCATCTTCTCGTTGAGCTTGGCATTGACCTGGATGAAATCCAGCGGGCGGAACGTCAGCTCGACATCCCACGGCGCCAGCCGGAACGACAGCGCCACGCCCTGCCCGTCCAGCGGCTGCACGGTGTCCACGCCACCGGACTGCAGGTAGATCACGAAGCCATGCTGCTGACCGAAGGCGGCCCAGGCCGCGCGGTCGGCATCGCTGAGTGGCTGCAGGTGGCGCACGGTCAGGACCACGGCCTGGTCACCGGCGATGAATTCGATCTGAGGGATGTCACGCTTGCCATCGAGCGTTTCGATGAAGGTGGACAACGCCTCGACCTTGGTGCCGATCTCCGGAATCACGGTCAGGCACTGGCTGAGGTCGGCGACGAAACGCGGATCCTGTTCACGGAAGCCAACCAGGGTCTTGTCCTTCTTCTCGACCCGGCGCACCGAGAAGCGGCCCTTGCGGCGGTAGCCCCAGCTCTCGCCGACCAGCGGCGCAAGCACGGTGCCCGGCTTCACATGGCCAATCCGCTCCAGGTTATCCATCAGCACGCGCTGCTTGGCGACGATCTGCTGGTCTTCGTCCAGGTGCTGCAGCACGCAGCCGGCGCAGGTACCGAAATGGGGGCACTTGGGGATCACCCGCTGCGGCGAGGCCTGCAGCACCTCCAGCGTGCGCGCCTCGTCGAAATGGCGGCTGCGGGCAGTCTGTTCAGCCATCACCACCTCACCGGGCAGGGCGCCGCTGACGAAGGTGACCTTGCCGCCCTCGCCTTCACGGCGGGCGACACCGCGACCATCATGGCTGAGGTCGAGGATCTCGGTCTGGAACGGGGTACGGTCGGTGCGGGAGCGGGATCGGGCCACGTGGCAACAGGCTGCGGGCAAAAATGGGGGCGTATTGTCGCAGATCCTGACCGATGGGGCCCGGACCCGCTTGCGCCCGTGGCCGCCGTGCTTGATGATTGGGCCAGCTGACATGGAGGCAGCCCTGATGCAGATGACCCCGCGGGCCGCACGGCCCCGCTTCCTGCTTGTCGAGGACGACATCATCAGCCGCGGTTTTTTCAAGGCGGCGTTGGAAACGTTACCGGCGGATGTGGACACCGCAGATTCACTGGCCAGTGCCCTGGCCAGTGCCGAGCCCGGCTCGCATGACCTGTGGCTGATCGACGTCAACCTGCCGGACGGCAATGGCGCGCAGCTGTTGCGTGAGTTGCGCCGTTCACATCCCGACACGCCGGCGCTGGCACATACCGCCGACGGCGATGCCTCCATTCACGCCCGCCTGCGCGAAGCTGGTTTCAGCGACACCCTGGTCAAGCCACTGGGCCGCGACCAGCTGCTGAAGGCCGTGCGCCGAGCGCTGGTCAACAGCCCGGCGGGGATCTTCGTGGCACAGGCCCCGGCCGCGGTCGAACTGGCCGTACAGGACTGGGACGAGACCGCAGCCCTGGCAGCCCTCAATGGCCAGCGCAACCACCTGATCGCACTGCGCGAACTGTTCCTGGCCGAGTTGCCGGGCGTGCGCGACGCGGTCGAGCAGGCGGTCGACCAGCACGACGAGCGCCAGTTGCGCAGCCAGTTGCACCGATTGCAGGCCAGCTGTGGCTTCGTGGGGGCGGCACGGTTGGGACGGGCGGTGCGCCAGCTGCATCATGCGCCCGAGTCCGGGCAGGCCCAGGCGGGGTTCCGCGACGCGGTGGCTGCCCTGCTGCACTGAGGGTTGCTCGGCAGGGCTGCGCCCTGCACCCGCAGATGCTTCAAGCCAGAGCAACACCAAAGGCCAGAGCCAGAGCGGCTCTGGCC
>NZ_JBHHMJ010000001.1:0-346 GCF_042136455.1 Stenotrophomonas sp. 3diitr2024 | reverse complement strand
AATTTAGAATTTACCATCTAAACTTACAATAATAACAAGCCACCCTTTAAAAGAAATTAATAGCTTGTAAGGGTGGCTTAGTTTGTTGCGAATAGCTTTGTATTTAATTGTTTGATCTCCCCTTCTGCAAGGGGCTGTCGTCGGAGGTGGCCGGGCAGGGCATTACGGTGAATGCGATTGCACCGGGGCGCATCAACAGCGCGCAGATCCTGGAACGCCTGCATCCCACCGAGGAAAGCACGCTGGAACTGCTGCCCAACGGTTGGCTCGATGGCCTGGGCCTGCCGCCGCTGCGCAGCGCGCTGCTGACCGTGCACCGGCCACCGCCGGATGCCGATCTGGCCGC
>NZ_JBHHMJ010000784.1:0-473 GCF_042136455.1 Stenotrophomonas sp. 3diitr2024 | reverse complement strand
CCATCTGGCCGGCCTGGTTGCGCACGCTCCAGCGCTCGATGTCCTGCGGCTGCATGCGCGCTTCGGCGGCGCCCTGGATGAACACCTTCTTGATGCGGCCCTTGTAGATGAAGTTGTTGACGAAGCAGAAAAGCCGGCTATAATGGGCGGCTCGCTACGAAGGAAACTTCGCAGCACACGGGAACGGCGCTGAGGCCACTTCCCCGGATCTTTGAAAGTATGCGCAGGTATTCGCCAGCGATCTCGCCCAGCTTGCCGAAGAACACCACGCGGTGCCATTCGGTGCGCTCCTGCTGGTTGCCATCCTTGTCCTTGCGGACGCTGGTGGTGGCCAGGCTGATGCGGGTGATCGCCATGGAAGACGGCATGGTCCGTGATGACCGCCGCCAGAACGAAACCGTAGAGTCCGCCCCATGACCAAGACGTCGCATCTGCTTCCCCTCAGCCTGGCCCTGTCCGCGGCACTGCTGCTC
>NZ_JBHHMJ010000782.1:0-10198 GCF_042136455.1 Stenotrophomonas sp. 3diitr2024 | reverse complement strand
ATCGGGTAATTGTGGGTGTGGACCCTGGTCCACACGCCCTCATGAAAACGGCCCGCTTGCGCGGGCCGTTTTCTTTATCGATGCAGTGAGGAATCAAGCCTCGACTTCATCATCCTTGTAGGCATCGACCGGGATGCAGGCGCACATCACGTTCTTGTCACCGTACACGTTGTCGACGCGTGCCACCGGCGGCCAGTACTTGCTCTGCTTCAGGCTGGCCAGCGGGAAGGCGGCCAGTTCACGCGGATAGGCGTGGGTCCACTCGCTGGCGGTCACCGCGGTGGCGGTGTGCGGGGCGTTCTTCAGCGGGTTGTCCTCGCGGTCCAGGCGACCGTCTTCGATCGCGCTGATTTCCTCTCGGATCTGGATCATCGCGTTGATGAAACGGTCCAGCTCGTGCAGCGACTCGCTCTCGGTTGGCTCGACCATCAGCGTGCCGGCCACCGGGAAGCTCAGGGTCGGGGCGTGGAAGCCGAAGTCGATCAGGCGCTTGGCGACGTCCTCGGCACCGATGCCGCTGGTCTTCTCCAGCGGGCGCACGTCCAGGATGCACTCGTGCGCCACCAGGCCGTTACGGCCGGTGTACAGGGTCTTGAAGTGCGGAGCCAGGCGCTTGGCAATGTAGTTGGCGTTGAGCTGCGCGACCTGGGTGGCCTTGCGCAGGCCTTCGCGGCCCATCATCGCGATGTACATCCAGCTGATCGGCAGGATCGAAGCACTGCCGAAGCTGGCCGCGCTGACCATGCCGACCGGGCCGTTGTCACCCAGCTTGCCCGGCAGGAACGGGGCCAGGTGCTCCTTGACCGCGCACGGGCCCACGCCCGGGCCACCACCGCCGTGCGGGATGCAGAAGGTCTTGTGCAGGTTCAGGTGCGAAACGTCCGAACCCCACTTGCCCGGCTTGGCCACGCCGACCAGGGCGTTCATGTTGGCGCCGTCGGTGTACACCTGGCCGCCGTGCTTGTGGATGATCTCGCAGATCTCGACCACCTCTTCCTCGAACACGCCGTGCGTGGACGGGTAGGTCATCATGATCGCGGCCAGGCGGTCGCTGTACTTCTCGGCGTTGAGGCGGATGTCCTCGACGTCGACGTTGCCGTTGGCATCGGTCTTGGTCACCACGACCTTCATGCCGCACATCTGCGCCGAGGCCGGGTTGGTGCCGTGCGCCGAGTCCGGGATCAGGCAGATGTCGCGGTGGCCTTCGCCGCGCGAGCGGTGGTAGGCACGGATCGCCAGCAGGCCGGCGTACTCGCCCTGCGCGCCGGAGTTCGGCTGTAGGCTGACCGCGTCGTAGCCGGTGCATTCGACCAGCATCGCTTCCAGCGTGTCGATCAGTTCCTTGTAGCCCAGCGCCTGGTCGGCCGGCACCAGCGGGTGGATCTGCGAGAACTCCGGCCAGGTCACCGGGATCATCTCGGCGGTGGCGTTGAGCTTCATGGTGCACGAACCCAGCGGGATCATCGTGCGGTCCATCGCCAGGTCCTTGTCGGCCAGCGAACGCAGGTAGCGCAGCAGTTCGTGCTCGCTGTGGTGGGTGTTGAACACCGGGTGGGTCAGGAACGCGGACTGGCGCAGCAGGCCCGCCGGCAGCGCGTCGGCGGTGCTGGCGTCCAGCGCCTCGACGTCAGCCTGCGCGCCGAACACGGCGGCCAGCGCGACCACGTCGGCGCGGGTGGCGGTCTCGTCCAGGCTGATGCCGACCGAGTCGCTGTCGATCGCGCGAAGGTTGTAGCCGGCGGCGCGTGCCTTGGCGTGGATCTCATCGGCATGCACGCCGGTGATGTGCAGGGTGTCGAAGAAGTCGCCACCGACCTGCACGCCGGCGTTGCGCAGTGCCGCAGCCAGGATCGAGGCCAGGCGGTGGGTGCGCCGGGCGATGCGGGTCAGGCCTTCCGGACCATGGTAGACCGCATACATCGAGGCCATCACCGCCAGCAGCACCTGTGCGGTACAGATGTTGGAGGTGGCCTTCTCGCGGCGGATGTGCTGCTCGCGGGTCTGCAGGGTCAGGCGGTAGGCCGGGTTGCCCTGGGCATCGACCGAAACGCCGATCAGGCGGCCCGGCATCGAGCGCTTGTAGGCGTCACGGCAGGCCATGAACGCGGCGTGCGGGCCGCCGAAGCCGAACGGCACGCCGAAACGCTGGCTGTTGCCGACCACGATGTCCGCGCCCCATTCGCCCGGTGCGGCCAGCAGGGTCAGCGCCAGCAGGTCGGTGGCCACGGCCACCAGGCCGCCGCGTGCGTGCACGGCCTCGACCAGGGCCTTGTAATCGCCGATCTGGCCGAAGGTGTCCGGGTACTGCAGCAGCAGGCCGAAGGCTTCCGCTTCCAGTGCTTCGGCCGGGGTGCCGACGCGCAGCACGATACCCATCGGTTCAGCGCGGGTACGCAGCAGTTCCAGGGTCTGCGGGTGCACGGCGTCGTGCACGAAGAAGGTGTCCGACTTCGACTTGGCCGAACGCTTGGCCAGGGTCATCGCTTCAGCGGCGGCGGTGGCTTCGTCCAGCAGCGAGGCGTTGGCGATCTCCATGCCGGTGAGGTCGGCGCACAGGGTCTGGAAGTTGATCAGCGCTTCCATGCGGCCCTGCGAGATCTCGGCCTGGTACGGGGTGTAGGCGGTGTACCAGGCCGGGTTTTCCAGGATGTTGCGCAGGATCACGTTCGGGGTGTGGGTACCGTAGTAGCCCTGGCCGATGAAGCTGCGCAGCACGGTGTTCTTGTCGGCGATCGCGCGGATCTTCGCCAGTGCCTGCACTTCGGTCATCGACTCCGGCAGCGCCAGCGGCGCCGGCGACTTGATCTTGGCCGGCACGATGGCATCGGTCAACGCATCCAGCGACGCGTGGCCGACGACGTCGAGCATCTGCGCGATCTCGGCATCGTTGGGGCCGATGTGGCGCTCGACGAACGCATTGTGGTGCTCGAGCTCACGCAGGGAAGGGGTGTTCTGGGACATGGCGAAGGATCCGTCAGGAAAGGGCACACGCACGGGCACAAGCCGCCGGTCGGCGGTCTGCGGGGCGCCCCTCTGTCCTTTTGCCTGAGAGTTTAAAAGCGCGGCGGACCGCAGCTTCGTGCCCCTTCGGCGCCGGATCGAACCGGTCTCTCCAGAGTTCTGTTACGGGTGGTATCGGGCCTGAGCGATTACGGGCGTTGCGCCTTCGGCAGCGGTGTTCCGCTTCTCCCACCGTGTTGCCCGCCGATTATAGCCCGTTGCGGGCCCGCTGGCCGTCTACGGGCCTGGCCGCTGCGCCTGAATGGCCGATGGCCCGGACGTGCGTTTTGTGCATCGCTGCATGGCATCAGGCGCAATCCCCACCTATGATGGCCAGATACCCGAATTCATCTGGCGCCCTCCCTGCAGACGGGGACCGGCGCCCGCCGTGCGTGCCACGCATGGCCCTGCCGGACGCCTTTCCCATGACCGCCGCTGTTGCTCCCTCCACCCGCCGCATGGCCCTGCTGCTTGCCGGCCTGGCCATGTTCGGCCCGTTCTCGATCGACACCATCTTCCCGGCCTTCCCGCAACTGGCCCGGCGCCTGGCGGTGGACGAGGTGGCGGTGCAGCAGACCATCAGCGTGTACCTGCTGTTCTACGGCCTGATGAGCCTGGCGCACGGCCCGCTGTCCGACGCCTGGGGCCGCAAGCGGGTGATCCTCGGTGGACTGGTGGTGTTCGTCGGCGCCTCGGTGGGCTGCGCACTGTCCACCGACCTGACCACGCTGCTGGCCTTCCGCGCGCTGCAGGGCCTGTCGGCGGGTGTCGGCATGATCGTCGGCCGCGCGGTGATCCGCGACCTGTACCACGGCCATGACGCGCAGCGGCTGATGAGCCAGGTGTCCATGCTGTTCGGCATCGCCCCGGCCATCGCGCCGATCATCGGTGGCTGGATCCTGCTCAGTGGCGCGGGATGGCCGCTGATCTTCTGGTTCCTGGTGGTGTTCGGGCTGGTCCTGCTGGCGGCCACTGCACGCTACCTGCCCGAGACCCATCCGGTCGAAGCGCGCGTGCCGTTGTCACCGCGCGCGTTGATGCGTGATTACGTGCGCATCGGTTTCAATCCACGCTTCCTGCGCCTGGCGCTGGCCGGCAGCATCGGCTTTGGTGGAATCTTCCTGTACATCTCCTCGGCGCCGGTGTTCGTGATGCAGCACCTGCACCTGGGCGAGGGCGGGTTTGCCTGGTTGTTCATCCCGACCATCGGCGGCATGACCACCGGCTCATTCCTGTCCGGGCGCATGGCCGGGCACACCACGCCCACCCGCCAGGTCTCCATTGGTTTCGGCCTGTGCGCATTGTCGGTGCTGTTGAACGTTGGCTACGTGGTGCTGTCGCCACAGTTCGTACTGCCATGGGCGGTACTGCCGATCTTCCTGGGGGGCATGGGCATGGCGCTGATCTTCCCGATCCTGGCGCTGGCGGTACTGGACATGTACCCGCATCAGCGCGGCCTGGCCTCGTCGCTGCAGGCCTTTGTGCAGCTGATGATCAGCACCGTGGTGGCCGGCGTGGTGTCACCACTGCTGAGCGGTAGCCCGCTGCACCTGGCACTGGGCCAGGCGGCGTTCTTCGGCGCCGGTTTCGTGTTCTGGTACTGGGAACACCAGCGCGAGCGTGCGGCGCAGGCAGCCTGCACGGGTCACTGAGCAGCGCGCAGGGGTAGGGCGGGCCACGACGCCCGAAACACTTGCGGCAGGGAACGGCCGGACTAGGCTGGGCACTCCAGCCAGCCGGTGCGTGGATGCACGACAGCCAGCCGATCCGATGTCGTTGCATGAGGTTTCCCCCAAATGGCTGCGCAGCAGACCTATCGCCTGTTCGAGGTGGCGCTGAAGGAGCGCCGCGTTCTTTCCCCTTCCCTGGATCGCATGGTGTTCACCGGCGCCGACGTGGCGCGGATGAAGACCGAAGGCCCGGACCAGCGCATCAAGGTGTTCTTCCCCTTGCCTGGCCAGGACCTGCCGCAGGTGCCCTGCGGCGCGGACTGGTATCCGCGCTACCGGGCGCTGCCGGACGATCAGCGCCCGCCGATGCGCACCTACACCATCCGCCAGCTGCGTGCAGAGCTGGGCGAGGTCGATGTTGATTTCGTGCTGCATGGCGAGACCGGGCCGGCCTCACGCTGGGCCATCCATGCACGCCCCGGCGACCGTGTGGTGTTGCTGGCTCCCGATGCCGACTGCGCCGACAGCAGCGAAGGTTGGGAATGGAGGCCGCCGGCCGGCGTCGGCCAGGTGCTGCTGGTGGCCGATGAAACCGCGTTACCGGCGGTGGCTGGCATTCTTGAGGAACTGGCGGCCATGGTGGATCCTCCGCGTACGCTGGCCTTGCTGGAAGTGGCGCAGGCCGGCGACGCGGTGCCGCTGAAGGCACCGGCTACCGCCGAACTGGTCTGGCTGCCGCGCGGGCGCGCGGCGTACGGGGCGCCGCTGTTGCAGGCGGTGCAGGCGCGGCTGGCAGCCGCCTCGAGCGTGGCCGCTGGCGACGAACTGGAAGAGATCGACGTTGACGCGCAGATCCTCTGGGAACAGGCCGATGCCAGCGTGGCCGGGCCGCTGTATGCCTGGGTGGCAGGCGAGGCGGGGGCGGTGATGGCGATCCGTCGCCATCTGGTCCGCGACTGCGGGCTGGACCGCCGCGCGATCACCTTCATGGGCTACTGGCGGCACGGCAAAGTGCTGGATTGAGGGGCTGTGAAGCGGCGTGGCGGGTGGGGTGCGCTATCCTTGCGCCCCCCCTCGCAGCGGTATTGCACCATGTCCACCAGCTCCAAGACCCGCCGCGACCAGCGCCGTCGCCAGGAAAAGCAGGCCGCCAACAAGGCCGCTGCCAAGGCCTCGCCGGTGGAGCCGCATGCCGAACTGCGCGACGCGCAGCGCACCCTGCTGGCCGGTGTCGTGCGCCGCGACGGCGAATGGGTGCTGGGCATGGACGGCCGTATCGCCGGCCACAGTGACTCCGCCGCACAGGTACTGGCGCTGATCATGCAGGCCGGTGAACTGCACGAGCGCAACGGCACGCCGGTGCGCCTGATGTACTCCGATGCGCTGCGCGATGCCGCGCACGCCGAAGCGAAAGAGAAGGGCCAGACCTTCGAGGAATTCAAGGCGGAACTGGCCGCGGCGATGGCGGCGAAGAAGGACAGCTGATCGCGCCCAATCTGTAGAGCCGAGCCGTGCTCGGCTTGCCGTGCGCAGCACGGTGGAAACGCAGCCGAGCATGGCCCGGCTCTACAACACGAAGAAGGGGCGGATCCTTGCGGACCCGCCCCTTTTCTCATTTCGCCGCCGGGGCGGCGTTGGCCTGCCAGCCACACATCTGGCCTTCGTTCTGCTGCTTCAGCCACTCGTTGACCGGAGTGAAGTACTCGATCATCGGGCCGGCATCGAGCTTGTCGGTGCCGGTCAGCTCCTTCAGCGTGGCCTGCCACGGCTGGCTGGCACCCTTGCTCAGCATCGCCCAGTATTTCTGGCCGGCTTCCTTGTTGCCGTAGAAGGTGCACTCGTGCAGCGGGCCCTTGTAGCCGGCTGCATCGCACAGGCCCTTGTAGAACTGGAACTGCAGGATGCGGGCCAGGAAGTAGCGGGTGTACGGGGTGTTGCCCGGCACGTGGTACTTCGCGCCCGGATCGAAGAATTCTTCGCCACGGGTGCTGGCCGGGGCCACGCCCTGGTACTTGGCCTTCAAGTCCCACCACGCCTTGTTGTAGTTGTCGGCGGTGATCGAACCATCGAACACGCCCCAGCGCCAGCGGTCGATCATCAGCCCGAACGGCAGGAACGACACGCCCGACAGCGCCATGCGCATCTGGTTGTTGATGACCGCTTCGCGGCTCTCGGTCGGTGCATCGACCAGGCCGATCGAGCTGAGGTACTTGGGCGTCATCGCCAGCACGATGGTGTCGCCGATCGCCTCATGGAAGCCATCGTTGGCACCGCCCTGGAACAGCGGCGGCAGCGGGTTGTAGGCCAGGTCGTAATAGATGTGGCCCAGCTCGTGGTAGATGGTGGTGAAGTTCTCTTCGTTCGGCTTGATGCACATCTTGGTGCGCACATCGCCTTCCATGTTCATGTCCCAGGCGCTGGCGTGGCAGACCACGTCGCGGTCGTCAGGCTTGATGAACTGGGTCTTTTCCCAATAGGACTGAGGCAGCGACGGCATGCCCAGCGACACGTAGAAGTCCTGCGCGCGCTCGGTCATCTGCTTGGCGGTACGCAGTTCGGCCTCACGCTGCGCCTTGTACTGGGCGGCCACGTTGGCGTCCTTGCCGGCCTTGGCCAGCGCCGCGCTCAGGTTGGTCTGGTACTGCTTTTCCAGTGCCGCGGTGATGTCCAGGCTGCCGGCGCCGGGGTAGGGTTCCAGCTGGTCCCACAGGTTCGACCAGTCCTGCTGCCACATGTTGCCGAGCAGGTGCGCGGCGATCAGGCCGTTGCCCACTTCGGCCTTGTCCTTGCCGTAGGTCTTGTCCAGCTTGCCGCGTGCGTAGCAGTGCAGCTGCTCGTACATCGGCTTGACCTGTTCCCACAGGCGATCGGTTTCCGGGCCGATCTGCTCCGGCGGCATGTCGTAGCCGCTGCGCCACATCTGGCCGGCGTCGGTGAAGCCCATGCCCTTGGCACCTTCGTTCACCAGGCCGACGAACTTCTGGTAGTCGCCGCGCATGCTCTTGGTGGTGCTGTGCCAGCCCTGCCAGGCGTCGAGCTGCTTGTCGTAATCGCGGCTGCGTGCCAGCACCTGTTCCAGCTCGCCCAGCTGGCGGCAGGAGTTGGGATCGTTGGCGTCGGTGCAGTACTTGCCGGCACCGTAGCTGCCTTCCATGCGGGTGGCGATCTGGGTCAGCTCGGCCAGCTTGGCCGGGTCGCGCGGCGCCGGCATCGACGACATCAGCTTCAGCAGGTGGATCGCGCGCTTGCTGTCCTCGCTCATCGGCTTGCCGTCGAACTTGGCGGCCTGTTCGATCCAGCTGTTGAGCTGGGTGAGCGAACGCTCGTTGGCTTTGGCCGCAATGCGTTCCGAATCACCGTTGATGTAGGTGGAGGACAGCCACTGCGCCGAGGTCATCTCCGGGTAAGCGGCCTTGAATTCGGCATTGATGCGGGCCACGAACTGGTCGGCGGTTTCACCGGCCGGAGCGCTGCTGCTGGCGGTATCGGTGCCTGGGGCAGCTTCCTTCTTGCAGGCGGCCAGGGCCAGCGTGGCGGCGGCGATTGCCGAGGCCAGCAGGAGATGACGGTGTTTCACGGGCGGTCCTTGGGTGGTGAACGACGGCCGAAGGCTAGTGGGCCGTCGCTGCCACCGCAAGTGGCGGACGTCAGCCGGGCGGCGCCCGGCACCCGCAGAGGCCAGAGCACAAGCAACAGCAACCGCCGAAGCAACCGCAACAGCGGGGTATCCGTGGGATGGCGCGGCGGTGTGGGCTTGCAGGACACGCCGTAAACCCATCCATGGGGGCTCGGTCGGCGCATCCATGCGCCTCACGGTCCTGGCCACGGTGTACCTCGCCCTGCGCTTCAGGGTTCGCCGCGAGCGCGGAGGGTGTGGCAAAGGCAGAGGCAAAGCAGAAGCAAAAACAAAGGCGCCTTTCGGCGCCTTTGTTGTCAAACCACTGGTGCGTTGCTTCAGCCCTTGGCGACGGTGGCCACGGCCTTGGCGACGTATTCCAGGTTGTTCTGGTTCAGCGCGGCCACGCAGATGCGGCCGGTGCCGACGGCGTAGATGCCGAACTCGTCGCGCAGGCGTTCGACCTGCTCACGGCTCAGGCCCGAGTAGGAGAACATGCCAGCCTGTTCGTTGATGAAGCCGAACTGCGGCGCACCGGCAGCGGCCAGCTTTTCGACCAGGCCCTGGCGCAGGGCGTGGATGCGCTCGCGCATCTCGGTCAGCTCCTGCTCCCACATCGCGCGCAGTTCCGGGTTGGTCAGCACGCCGGCCACCAGCGCGGCACCGTGGGTGGACGGGCTGGAGTAGATGGTGCGGATCACACGCTTGACCTGCGACTGCACGGCCTTGGCGTCAGCAGCGGTCGGCGCCACCATCGACAACGCACCCACGCGCTCGCCATACAGCGAGAACGACTTGGAGTACGAGTTGGCGACGATGAAGCTGTCGATGCCGGCTTCGGCGATGATGCGCACGGCGGCGCCATCCTGCTCGATGCCCTTGTCGAAGCCCTGGTAGGCCATGTCGATGAAGGGGAACAGCTGCTTGTCCTTCAGCAGTTGCGCGACCTGCTTCCACTGGCTGACCGTGAGGTCGGCACCGGTGGGGTTGTGGCAGCAGGCGTGCAGCAGCACTACGGTGCCGGCTTCCAGCTTGCCGAGGTCGGCCAGCATGCCGTTGAAGTCGACGCCATGGCTGGCCGGATCGAAATAGGTGTAATCCAGCACCTCGAAACCGGCCGCGCTGAACACCGCACGGTGGTTCTCCCAGCTCGGGTTGCTCAGCGCCACGGTGGCGTGCGGCAGCAGCTTCTTCAGCACGTCGGCGCCGACGCGCAGCGCACCGCTGCCACCGACGGTCTGTGCGGTGGTGACGCGGCCGGCGGCCAGCAGCGGCGAGTCCTTGCCGAACACCAGCTCTCGCGTGGCCTGCGTGTATGCCGGCAGGCCATCGATCGGCAGGTAGCCGCGCGGTTTGGCGTCAGCGGCAAGCTGCTGCTCGATCTGCTTGACGGCGCGCAGCAGCGGGATGCGGCCGCTCTCGTCGTAGTAGATGCCCACACCCAGGTTGACCTTGGTCGGGCGGCTGTCGGCGTTGTACGCCTCGGTCAGGCCCAGGATCGGGTCGCCTGGGACCAGTTCCACGTTTGCAAAGAAGGACACGGCGGTACTCGTTCGGTAGACGGAAAGGGGGAGGAAGTGCGCTACGCGGTCTGCGGCCTTGCAGCCGGAAACAGCCCATCGTAACAAAGCCTGCCGGGGCTGGCCGCCGCCGTCGTCATCCGTAGCCCCGTACCATGGCGTGCGTTGCCGCCTGATCCATCAACCTGAATCATGAATCCCGCCGCACGTCGCCATTGCCTGCCGTTGTCCATCCTCCTGCTGTCGCCCTGGGCGGCCGTGGCCGGGCCCGCACCGACCGCCCTGCCCAGCGTGCAGGTGCAGGCAGCGCGGGTGCCGGGCATCGACCCGTTCGCGTTGCCGGCCAGCCTGGACACGGTCTGGATCGACGCCGGCCGCGCCGGCGCCGGCGC
>NZ_JBHHMJ010000767.1:0-4161 GCF_042136455.1 Stenotrophomonas sp. 3diitr2024 | reverse complement strand
GTGCGCAACTATCTGTCCGAGTGCATCGGCAAGCTGGGCGTGGCCAACCGGATCGAGGCGTACCGGCTGGCGCGGCAGAAGGGGTGGCTGTAGGGGCGGCCTGCCTTTCCTGGTGATGTAGAGCAGCCGGGCATGGGCTCGGCTCTACAAGGGGGCGCTGCTGTAGCGCCCAAGCCGATGCTCGGGCGGCGGTGTGAAGCACCGGAAAAACGTCGCAGCGCGGCTCTACAGCGCGGGGCGTTCGGCCACCAGCAACCAGCTGTTGAATGGCGTGCGCCCATGCAGGGGACGCGGCGCCGTCACCTGCAATCCGGCCTCGGCCAGTGTCGCTTGCAGCACGTGCGGGTCGGGGTAGTGGCGCGGCCGCGTGCCCATCCAGCCGACCAGCCAGGCCAACCGGTCCGCCACCCGCGTGGTGCGGTCGCGACCATCGCCGGTGGCCAGCGGCGTGCGCAGCAGCAGGCGGCCGCCGGCGGCCACCCGCGCGCTGGCCGCACGCAGCAATGCCAGTTGTGGGCCCGCGTCCAGGTACTGCAGCACATCCAGCAACAGGACGTGTCCAGGCTGCGCCGGCAGTGGCGCCTGCACGTCCAGGCAGTCGAAGCGTACAGCGTGCAGGCCGGCGGCGGCACGCTGGGCACGGGTGATCTTGCCGGCATCCACGTCCACGCCGAGGTAGGGGTGGGTGCCGCTGCGCTGGCGCAGCACGTGGGCGAACAGGCCCAGCCCGCACCCCAGGTCCAGTAAGGGTTGCCCGTCGTCGGGCAGATGCTGCAGCACGCCGTCATACAGCGGGTCGCTGCCGAGCTTGCCGCGGGTGTAGTAGTAGTCGCGGCGGCTGCCCCAGGCCCGTGCCGGGCGGAACGCTTCGGCGATCGCGCGGGCCTGCGGGGCGGTCAGCGGTGTGCAGGGCAGGGGCGGGCCGTTCCGTGGCGTACCATCCATCGTGTCAGTCCGTGCCACCGAGCAGGTGTGCGGCGACCGGCAGCGCGCGCGCGCTCCACAGTGCGTACATCCGCGCCGACGGGTGCAGGCCGTCTTCGGCGATCATTGCCGGGTTGTCACCCTGGTCACGGCTGATGTCGGTGATGTCGACGAAGGCCACGTCCTGCTGGGTGCTGATCACCTCGGCCGCTGCGTTGAACTCGTCGGTCTCGATCTCGATGGTGGCCAGGTCGCGGCCGCTGCCGGCACCGAACGGCGTCGCGCCCCAGTCGGGGAAGGACAGCACCAGCACACGCCCGGGGCGGCCCCCGGCAAAGCCGATCGCCCGCTGAAGCAGGGCCTGGAACTGTACGCGGTACTCGTCCAGCGGCCGGCCGCGGTACTGGTTGTTGACGCCGATCAGCAGGCTGACGAAATCGAACGGACCCTGGGGTGCGGCCGCATCGATGCCGGCGTCCAGCTCGTCGGTGGTCCAGCCGGTGGTGGCGATGGTCTGAGGGTCGGCCAGCGCCACATCCTGCGCACGCAGGGCGGCGGCCAGCTGGTGCGGCCAGCGGCCTTCGACGGCAACGGCTTCTCCGACGGTGTACGAGTCGCCCAGCGCCAGGTAGGACAGCGCCACCGCTCAGGCCACCGAACGGCGCGGCTTCAGCGGCACGACCTTGGTCGCGTCCTCGGCACGCCGGGCCAGCACGCGGTCGATGCGGGCGAACACATCGCGCATCACCGAGGCTTCCGGCAACAGGGTCACGCGGAAATGATGGCGGTAGGGCACGTTGAAGCTGGAACCCGGTACCACCAGCACGCCTTCGTTGTTCATCAGGTCCAGCGCGAAGTTGTGGTCGTCAAAGCCCTTGGCAGCGGCACCGACCACGGCCGGGAACGCATACAGCGCACCGGCCGGCGCGACCAGCGACAGGTGCTCGCTGGCTTCGCAGGCGTCGATCACCGCACGGCGGGTTTCATACAGGCGGCCACCCGGGGTGCACAGTTCGGAGATGGTGTCCGGGCCGTTCACTGCGGCCTCGATGGCGTACTGGCCCGGTACGTTGGCGCACAGGCGCAGCGCGCCCAGCAGGTCTAGCGCGGCGCGGAAGTCGCCCAGGCGCGCGTCGTCGCCGCTGAGGTGGGCCCAGCCCACGCGCCAGCCGCAGGCACGGTGCACCTTGCTCAGGCCGCTGAAGGTCAGGCACGGATGGTCGCCGGCCAGCGGCGCGACCGGCTGGAACACCGCATCGTCGTACAGGATCTGGTCGTAGATCTCATCGACCAGCAACAGCAGGTTGTGGCGTCGTGCGATCTCGACCACGCGCTCCAGCAGTTCACGCGGGTAGCTGGCGCCGCTGGGGTTGTTCGGGTTGATCAGCACGATGGCGCGGGTGCGTGACGACACCAGCGTCTCGATCTCGCTCGGGTCCGGCTGGAAGCCGTTTTCGGCGGCGCAGCGGTAGTACACCGGTCGGCCATCGTTGAGGATGGTGGAGGCCGACCACAGCGGGTAGTCCGGCGACGGCACCAGCACCTCATCGCCCGGATTGAGCAGTGCGCGCAGCGACAGGTCGATCAGCTCGCTGACACCGTTGCCGACGAACACGCGGTCCGGGTGTGCATCCGGTGCGCCGCGGCGGGCGTAGTAATCGGCGATGGCTTCACGCGCCACCGGCAGGCCCTGCTGGTGGGTGTACGGGTCGGTGCGGCCCATGTCGTCGGCGATCGCGCGCTGCAGGTGCTCGGGTGCGCGGAAACCGAAGTTGCCCGGGTTGCCGATGTTGAGCTTGATCAGCTTGCGGCCCTGCGCCTCCAGCTCCCGCGCTCGCCGGGCCAGTTCTCCGCGGATCTCGTAGCGCACTTCGGAAAGGCGCTCGCGGATGGCCAGGGGCTTGGGCGAAAGGGTGGACATGGGGGCTGGGCCGTCAAAAGGCATGGGGATTCCATCCTACCGGAATTGCTGCAGTGCATGGCAACGGCTCCGCGCCTGCCATTGCTGGGCTGGCCGGGGGCCGTCACAGGTAGAATGGCGGCGATGACCCAGACCCCCGATTTCATCGCCCTGCAGACCATCGGCTGGCCCTGGCCGGGCCCGGCGCAGCAGGCCGACTGGCAGGCCATGATGGCCGCGCACCCGCAGGCCCGCCCGGCGCGGGTGATCGAGCAGCACCGGACCCATTACGTGGTGGCCGATGGCCCGGATGCGGCGATCAAAGCGGAGTCACTGCCGGAATGGCAGCGCCCGCGCTTCCCCAGCCACGAGCGGCCTGCAGTGGGCGACTGGGTGCTGCTGGACGGCATCCGCATCGTTGCGCTGCTGCCGCGTCGCACCGCGATCAAGCGTGGCGCGGCGGGCGAGCACTACCACCAGCAGGTGATCGCAGCGAACATCGATACGGTGTTCATCGTTTGTGGCCTGGATGCCGACTTCAATCCGCGCCGCATCGAGCGCTACCTGCTGCTGGTCGGCGGTGGCGGCGCCGAACCGGTGGTGGTGCTGACCAAGGCCGACCAGACCGAGTACAGCGAGGATGCGCTGGCGGTGCTGGAAGAACTGGAGATGCAGGGCATCGCGTTGCATGCGATCAACGGCCTGGATGCCGACAGTGTGGCGGTGCTGCAACCGTGGCTGGGCCCGGGCCGCACGGTGGTGCTGGTGGGTTCCTCCGGTGCCGGCAAATCCACGCTGACCAACACCCTGCTCGGCGAGCAGCGGATGAAGACCAACGCGGTGCGTGCCAACGATTCGCGCGGCCGCCACACCACCACCCATCGCGCGTTGATGCCGCTTCCGACCGGCGCCTGCCTGATCGACACCCCCGGCATGCGCGAGTTGAAGCCGACCGGCGAAGAAACGCTGTCCGAAGGTGGCTTCGCCGACATCGAAGCGCTGGCCACGCAGTGCCGTTTCAACGACTGCAAGCACCAGCAGGAACCGGGCTGTGCTGTCCGCGCAGCGATCGACGCTGGCGAGATCGAAGAGAGCCGGCTGCTGAACTACTTCAAGCTGAAGGAAGAAGTGGCTGCCGCTGCCGCCAAGCTGGCGGTGCGCCAGGCCGAGACCGCGCAGGAACGTGGCGGCAGGAAGGGCAAGGGCCAGCAGTTCCGCCCGGCCGGAAAGCCGCGTAGGCGCTGACAGTGCAGCCGAGCGTGGGCTCGGCTCTACAAGAGATGCATCCCGGGACACCCTGTAGCGCCCGACCCAACGCTCGGGCGGCGGCGCGCCGC
>NZ_JBHHMJ010000400.1:0-1100 GCF_042136455.1 Stenotrophomonas sp. 3diitr2024 | reverse complement strand
CGCACCAAGCCGCACGTCAACGTCGGCACCATCGGTCACGTCGACCACGGCAAGACCACGCTGACCGCCGCACTGACCAAGATCGGTGCCGAGCGCTTCGGTGGCGAGTTCAAGGACTACTCCTCGATCGACGCCGCGCCGGAAGAAAAGGCGCGTGGCATCACGATCTCGACCGCGCACGTCGAATACGAATCCCCGACCCGTCACTACGCCCACGTTGACTGCCCGGGCCACGCTGACTACGTCAAGAACATGATCACCGGTGCCGCCCAGATGGACGGCGCGATCCTGGTGTGCTCGGCCGCTGACGGCCCGATGCCGCAGACCCGTGAGCACATCCTGCTGTCGCGCCAGGTCGGCGTGCCGTACATCGTCGTGTTCCTGAACAAGGCCGACATGGTGGACGACGCCGAGCTGCTCGAGCTGGTCGAGATGGAAGTGCGCGAGCTGCTGAGCAAGTACGAGTTCCCGGGCGACGACACCCCGATCATCGCCGGTTCGGCCCGTCTGGCACTGGAAGGCGACCAGAGCGACATCGGCGTGCCGGCCATCCTGAAGCTGGTCGACGCGCTGGACAGCTGGATTCCGGAGCCGGAGCGTGCGATCGACAAGCCGTTCCTGATGCCGGTGGAAGACGTGTTCTCGATCTCGGGCCGCGGCACCGTGGTGACTGGTCGTATCGAGCGCGGCGTGATCAAGGTTGGCGACGAAATCGAAATCGTCGGCATCCGTCCGGTGCAGAAGACCACCGTGACCGGCGTTGAAATGTTCCGCAAGCTGCTGGACCAGGGTCAGGCAGGCGACAACGCTGGCCTGCTGCTGCGCGGCACCAAGCGTGACGACGTCGAGCGTGGCCAGGTGCTGGCCAAGCCGGGCACGATCAAGCCGCACACCAAGTTCGAAGGCGAAGTGTACGTCCTGTCGAAGGACGAGGGCGGCCGCCACACCCCGTTCTTCAACGGCTACCGTCCGCAGTTCTACTTCCGCACCACCGACATCACCGGCGCCGCCAAGCTGCCGGAAGGCGTCGAAATGGTGATGCCGGGTGACAACGTCAAGATGGAAGTCACCCTGATCAACCCGGTGGCCATGGACGAAGG
>NZ_JBHHMJ010000744.1:0-331 GCF_042136455.1 Stenotrophomonas sp. 3diitr2024 | reverse complement strand
GACGTGATGCCACGCGATGGCCAGCGTGCCGACCGCGGCATCGACTGGGCAACACGGCTGATGCGGCAGATCGGTGCGCTGCAGGGGCAGATCCTGCTGGTCAGCGATCAGGCGGATGTCGTCCTCGATGTCCCACAGCTGCTCGTTGACCGCCTTCAGCTCGGCACGCAGCTTGGCGATGTCCTTCACCGCAGCCGGGTGTGCCATCCAGGTCTGCTCCAGCGCGATGCGGTAGCGGGCGCGATCGACGACGAACAGCAGGTCGCCCTTCTTCACCGCCTGGTTGTCGGCCACGTTCACCGTTTCCACCAGCCCGGACACGTCCGGCGCC
>NZ_JBHHMJ010000712.1:0-1100 GCF_042136455.1 Stenotrophomonas sp. 3diitr2024 | reverse complement strand
GGATACCGGCAGCGACGGCTTCACCGGCGTGATGGCGCTGACCCGTGACGACGACGCGATGCTGGCGCTGTGCTCGCTGCTGAACGTGGAGATCCGACTGGGCAGCGACCCGTTCTGAGCGGGGCAGGCAGCGCTGCGCATGTAGAGCCGAGCCCATGCTCGGCTGCTCTACGCGGACTGCAGCCGAGCGCGGGCTCGGCTCTACAGGAGGCAAACGGCAGCCGAGCCTATGGCCGGTATTGCGCCCGGGCGTTGGCGATCACCGCCTTGACCAGTTCGCGCTCGGTGTGCCGGGAAATCGCTCGCGCGCCAAGCGCGATCGCCTGCGTACGCAGCTCGGCCGTGACATCGTAGTGGGCACCGCTGGCCTTGTTCTGGAAGGCCCGCGGTGGGATGCCGAGCTGCGCCGCCATCGCGTGCAGCTCGGTCAGGGTGTCGGCCATCAGGTGCGCCCAGCGCTGTCCGCGCCAGGGATGCACCGCGTCATCGACGTAGACCGTCACCGCCGCGGCCGGTTCAGGCCTGCGGCTTGCTGTCGCTGTCAGCGGCCGGGCTGGCCTCGGCGTCGGCAGCAGCTTCAACCACATCGCCTTCGGCGGCCTCAGTGGCTTCTTCGCCTTCTTCGGCTTCCACGGTCTCGAACTCGGACACCAGCTTGTCCAGGTACTCGTCAGCGGTCTGGCCGGATTCGGCGGCCAGGGTGTCCAGCAGCTTCTGCAGCAGCTCGGAATACTCCAGGTTGACCTTGCGGCCTTCCTTTTCCTGCACGTTGGACAGGTGCTTGAGCATGGCCAGCATCGGCACCGGGTTCTCGGCGTTGCCCATGGTCTGACCACCGATGGCCAGCAGCCATTCGCGGCCCTGCAGGCCGATGGCGGCGACCACCTGGCCGTCTTCGTTGGTCAGCACGGCATGGTTCTGCACCTGCTGCTGGGCATTCAGGCGCAGGAACGGGCGCTTGGCCTGCTGCTTCTTGCGCTTGTCGCGCTTGGCCTTGGAGTTCTGGGACATGGGGTGGGGTCACCTGGAAACGGAAAGACCGCCATTGTAGCGGCCGCACGCAGGTGGGGTCAGATCCCTTTCCAGGGGAAAGGGATCTG
>NZ_JBHHMJ010000699.1:0-10713 GCF_042136455.1 Stenotrophomonas sp. 3diitr2024 | reverse complement strand
GTCGGGTCGGGTGACGGGTCTGTCCGCCGCCCGGCCCTGCCGGATCAGTCGGCGGCCACCACCACCAGCGCCGGCCGCAGCAGGCGCTCGTTGAGCAGGTAGCCCAGGCTCATCAGGAATTCGCCGGTGATCTCGCCGCCGGTGAAGCGGAACGTCTTCTTGAACAGCTTCACCCAGTCGGCCTTGCTGCGCGGGTGGTGCGCATCCAGCCACGCCGCGAAGCTGCCATGGCTGGCCCGCAACTGCTGGATCACCTGCGCGTTGTGGATCGCCGCCCGTACCTTCAGCCGGTTGCGGATGATGCCTGCGTCCGACAGCAGGCGCTCGATGTCCTGCTCGGCATACGCCGCCACGCGGTCGACATCGAAGCCGTCGTAGGCCGCGCGGAAGCCCTCGCGCTTCTTCAGGATCGTTTCCCAGCTCAGGCCGGCCTGGTTGATTTCCAGCACCAGCCGCTCGAACAGCTCGCGCTCGTCACGCTGCGGGAAGCCGTACTCGTTGGAGTGGTAATAGTCGTGCACCGGATGGCCCGGGGCGATGAGGCAGTAGCCGCTCATGGGGAAGGCTCGTTGGAATCGGATTCGGATTCGGGATCGATGGCCACCGCAGGGTGCCCGCCGATGGACAGCATCGGCCAGCGCGGTGGAATGAGCGTGAGTCTGCCGTCACGCAGGGCCTGGTTGATCGTCTCGGCCTGGCCGCTGACGGTGCCGAACAGCGCACCGGCCCGGCGCCACTGCGAATCCTTGCCACGTGCGTACAGTACGCAGTCCGGTCCACGGTGGGTGTTCAGCTCGCACAGCAGCACCTCGCCGGTACCATCGCCGTCCAGGTCGCGATGCACGATCAGGCAGTCGCGCTCGCTCTGGGCGCAGGATTCGCCATTGATCGATCGGGTGGCCAGAGCTTTCCACCAGTCGTCCGGTGGAGAACTGGATCCCTTGGCCAGCTTCAGCGCGCGCTGAAGCGCGGCGACGTCCTGCGGCCCCTTGTCGAGGCGATGGCCGTCGTCCCAGCGTGAGGTGCGTGCCAGTGCTGCAGCGATCACCTGTGGCGCGTTGGCATCAGCGGTGATGGCCGGATCGCGCTGCAGTTCGCGCAGCGCCTGCACGCCACGGCGCCCCAGATCGAAGCGCAGCACGTTGACGTCGCTGCTGGTGATCGCCGGCGGGTCCGCGCGCAGCCGCTCCAGTTGGCTGGACAGGGTCAGCCGCACCGGGTCCAGCAGGGGCGAGTTGCCCAGCAGGGCCAGTGCCAGCACCGCCCAGCACATCCAGCGGTTGACCGGCTCCAGCATCTGCAGCCAGCGGCGCTGCCGGCGCAGCACCGCCAGCGCGTAGCCCACGGCATAGCCGGCCGTGGCCAATGCGACGAGTACCGCCCAGAAGCGATCCAGGGTCCAGCCGTACTGCGCCACGCGCAGGCCCAATGCATACAGTGCCAGCGCGGCGTAAACCGGCAGTGTCAGCAGGCTGGCTTCGACCAGCCTGCGCAGCACCAGAGGGTAGGAGACGCTGTCTTCCCCCTGCTGGTAGACCGCATTGGTGAACGTCACCAGCAGCAGCGACACCACCACCAGCAGGCTGGCGGCCGAACGGGTCTTCCACAGCGGTTCCAGCCCGGTAAGCGGCAGGCTCAGCACGAACAATACGGCGATGAACGACAGCAGCGGCAGCAGCCCGCGGCAGATCGCGAACAGCACCTGGCGGGTGATCTGGATCGCACGGTGCTGGGTGCGCCCGATCAGCACGCCGAACCCGGCCAGGCTGCCGGTGGCCAGTGCGATGAAAGCGTCCTGCCGGAACAGGTCGCGGAAGACATTCACGTCCAGCAGTTGGAACAGCGCTGCCCACAGCCACAGCAGCAGCCAGGTCAGCCCGGTGAACAGCGCCGCCAAAGCGAGGGTCAAACCGTTCTGCCAGGCGCGCTCGAACAACTCGGGGTAGCTGGCGCGCCAGTGCCCATGCTGCAGCTGGAACTGCCACCAGGGCAGGGCCACGAACACCGCCACGCCCATGCCCAGGGTCAACGGAAACTGCAGCGCGCCCGACTCCAGTGCGGTCTCGCCATTGAGGTTCCAGCCGATCCAGGCGGCCAGCGCCAGCACCACCGCCGAGCCGAGCACGGCCTGCAGCCACAGTCGGCGCTGGCCCAGCTCGACCAGGCTCAGCGCCACCGCGCTGGGAATGGCCAGCACCCAGGCGTACCAGCAGTAGCGCCAGCCGATATCGCGGAACGGCCAGGCATCGGACAGCTCCTGCGCGGCATACAGCATCAGGCCCTGCAGCAGGGCAAGCAGGACGATGGCGCTGCGTGCCGGCAGGGTCAGGGGCGAAGAAGACGGCATCAATGACCTTCCGTGGCAAAGCACCATCCTAGCCCATCGTGGTTCGGCGCCATCGCGCGACCATCCCGCCCCCAGCAGGTAGAATGGGCCCATGCCTGTAATGCCGACCTCCCTTGCCGATCACCTGCTCGTCGCGCTGCCGTCGCTGCTCGACGCGACCTTTGCCCGCAGCGTCGCGCT
This sequence comes from Stenotrophomonas sp. 3diitr2024, assembly GCF_042136455.1. Taxonomy (NCBI): domain Bacteria; kingdom Pseudomonadati; phylum Pseudomonadota; class Gammaproteobacteria; order Lysobacterales; family Lysobacteraceae; genus Stenotrophomonas; species Stenotrophomonas sp. 3diitr2024. The sequence goes on along the minus strand of NZ_JBHHMJ010000699.1, from coordinate 8,186 downwards.
GATCTGCCAGCACGACGAGAACGGGGCGATGGGCGTGCTGGTCAACCAGCCTTCCGAATACACGCTGGGTGAAGTGCTCGCGCAGATGGACATCACCACCGGTGATGGCGACCTGCAGGCGCGCATGGTGCTCAATGGCGGCCCGGTGCATCCCGAGCGCGGCTTCGTCATCCATGACGACGCGCGCGCGTGGGATTCCAGCCTGACCGTGGGCCACGGCCTGTACCTGACCACCTCGCGCGACATCCTCGAAGCGATGGCGCGCGGCGAAGGCCCGGCCAATGCCGTGGTCACCCTCGGCTGTGCCGGTTGGGGTGCAGGGCAGCTGGAAACCGAGCTGTCCGAGAACAGCTGGCTGACCGTGCCGGCCGATGCCGAGCTGGTTTTCCAGCTGCCGCTGGAGCAGCGCTGGCAGGGGGCGGCTTCGCGCATCGGCGTGGATCTGTTCCGGCTGACCGACTACAGCGGCCATGTCTGAGCCGGCCGCGCCCGCACCGGTTCCTGCAGCCCCGGCGATCCGCCGTGACGGCACCGTTCTGGGTTTCGATGTTGGCTCGCGACGCATCGGCGTGGCCATCGGCAGCGCTTTCGCCGCCCATGCGCGCGCGGTGGCCGTGGTCGATGTGCACGGCAACGGCCCGGACTGGACCGCGATCGAACGCCTGCTCAAGGAATGGAAGCCCGACGGCCTGGTGGTCGGCGACCCGCTGACCCTGGACGGCCAGGACCAGCCCAACCGCAAGCGCGCGCAGGGCTTCGCCCGCCAGCTGCGGGAACGCTTCAAGCTGCCGGTGGCGATGATCGACGAGCGTTCCAGCTCGGTCGAGGCTGCCCGCCGTTTCGCCGTCGAGCGCGCCGAAGGGCGCAAGCGTCGTCGTGATGCGGCCGCCCTCGACGCCGTGGCCGCGGCGGTGATCATCGACCGCTGGCTGTCGTCCCCCGACGACGCCACCCCCATTCCCTGACTGCACGACTCCCGCCATGACTGCCCAGCAAATCGATGCCTCCGGACGCCTGCGCCACCTGCTGACCCTGGAGGGCCTGCCGCGCGAAACCCTGCTGCAGTTGCTCGATCGGGCAGGGCAGATCCGCGACGCCGCAGTCGGCCGTGTCGGCAACAAGCGCCACGTGCTGGCCGGTTCGGCGGTGTGCACGCTGTTCTTCGAGCCGTCCACGCGCACCCGCAGCTCGTTCCAGCTGGCCGCGCAGCGCCTCGGGGCCGATGTGCTGAACTTCGATGCCTCGACCTCGTCCACGCGCAAGGGCGAAACCGCCTGCGACACGCTGCGCAACCTGGAAGCGATGGGCGTGCGCGGCTTCGTGGTGCGCCACCCCGATGACGGCGCCGTGGCCGCGCTGGCCGACGCCGCGGGCGAGGGCACCGCGCTGATCAATGCCGGCGACGGCCGCAGCTCGCACCCGACCCAGGGCCTGCTCGACATGCTGACCCTGCGCCAGGCCAAGGGCCCGGATTTCTCGAAGCTCAAAGTGGTGATCGTCGGCGACGTGAAGCACTCGCGCGTGGCCCGCACCGACCTGCATGCGCTGCGCACGCTGGGCGTGGGCGAGATCCGCGTGTGCGGCCCGCAGTCGCTGCTGCCGGATGACGAGACCCTGAAGGGTTGCGTGGTCGGCGATGATTTCGACGCGATGCTGGAAGGCGTCGACGCGCTGATGATGCTGCGCCTGCAGCGCGAGCGCATGGAAGAAGGCCTGGTGCCGTCGCTGGAGCAGTACCACGCGCAGTACGGCCTGACCCGCGAGCGCCTGGCGCGTGCCGGCAAGGACGCTGCGGTACTGCACCCGGGGCCGATCAACCGCGGCGTGGAAGTGACCGACGACGTGGCCGATGGCCCGCAATCGTGGGTGCTGCGCCAGGTCGCCAACGGCGTCGCGGTGCGCATGGCCGTGCTGGAAACCTTGCTGGGCTGACCACTTTGGTGGGTGCCGACCGTTGGTCGGCACTGAACCATCAGTGCGGTGAAGTGCGGGCCTGGCCATTGAATGGTTTCGGGCCTACCTGTATTGACGTGTTGCCCGATAGAAGAGAGATACCGGCAGGCGCACGCTTGGGCCCATGAACCGCGCACGCCTACGCCTTGGCCGCCATTCCCGGATCGGGCAATCCTACATCCTGACCACCGTCACCCAGGAACGTCGACGCTACTTCGATGATGCCACTGCGGCACAGGAGGTGATGGATGTGTTCCGTCGCATTGATGATGATGGCCTGACGCACTCACTTGCCTATGTGGTCATGCCGGACCACATCCATTGGCTTGTGGAGATCCGTGCGTTCTCGCTGGACTACATCATGCAACGCTTCAAATCGAGCAGTGCATTGCGGATCAACCGCATGCTGGGCAAGACAGGACCATTTTGGCAATCGAGCTATCACGATCACGCCATTCGTTCTGAAGAATCACTGTTTCGCCATGCGATGTACATCGTCGCCAACCCGGTCAGGGCGAACTTGGCGAGCTGCGCGGGAGAGTATCCGTATGCCTGGTGCCGATGGGAGATTGATGGGAGGTACCAAGCAGTGGATTACCCCGAAGCGGAGAGATAGTGCCGACCAACGGTCGGCACCCACCCATACCCGCCGACCAACGGTAGGTATCCACCAACAGATGTTTCCCAGCAGAAGCCGCGGTTCAGCGCTTCTGCGCGAACAGCCATGCCCACATTGCCGGGTCCGCGTAGGTGGCGTCCCAGGCATTGTGGTTGCCCTCCGGGTACTCGGTGTAGCGCACGTCGCGTGCAGCGGCGCTTTGGAAGGCGGCGTGCAGCTTGCGGTCGTCGTCCGGCGGCACCACGTCATCCAGCGCACCATGGAAGATCCAGATCGGTGTGTGCCGAAGCCGCTTGGCGATCACGGCATACGGATCGGATTCCTGGGCCACCTGTTCGACGAACAGGGTCGGACGCACCGCGCGCGGCGCCAGCACCGCGCCGCATACCGGCACGATCGCGGCGAAGCGCCCGGGTTGATCCAGCGCGATGTTCCAGCTGCCATAGCCGCCCATCGACATCCCGGTCAGGTACTGCCGCGAGGGATCGGCACCGAACTCGGCGATGGTGGCGTCCAGGGCGGCCAGCGCAACGCGGTTGTTGCGCCCGCTCCATTCCTGGCGGCCCGGCACCTGCGGGAATACGGCCAACGCGGGGAAGTCGGCCGCGTGCCTGCGCAGGTGCGGCCCCAGCCCGGCATGGGTCTGCTTGACGCCGTCGCCGCCACGCTCGCCGGATCCGTGCAGGAACAGCACCACCGGCAGCGCGCCAGGCGTGCGCGCCGCGGTTGCCGGAATGAACACCTGGTAATAGGCGGTGCGGCCATCCACTTTCACCGCACGCGATTCAAAGCGGCCACGTGCGCTGTCCGGGTGCGAGGCGCAGCCGGCCATCATCAGGATCGCCAGCATTGGCAGCCAGCGCATCATCGTACGGACCATCGACGTTCCAGGAGCGGTGGGTTCAGCCGCATCCTAGTCCGCCGCAGGTCAACGCGGCATCTTGCGCCGCATCACTGCGGGCGCGGGAAGCTGGCAATGATGTCCAGCTGTTCCTGGGCTTCGGCATTGCCGCTGGCGGCCGCGGCCTGCACCTGTGCCATGTCCGGATGCAGCACCACCAGCAACGGGTTTTCGCAGACCGGACAGGCGTACTCGGTGGCGTCCTCGTCCAGCTCCATCTCCATGGCACGCGAGCTGCCCTTCCATTCGCAGGCCGGGCAGGTGTGCTGCTGGTCGCGCCAGCCGGGCTGGAAATAGTTTTCGATCGTGGTGGCCATGAGGGTCCAGTTGGAATCGGGTCAGAGCCCCGCGCTGCGGGGATCCGACCCTGGGTATTGGTGTGGGTCGGAGCTCCGCGTTGCGGGGATCCGGCCCGGCAGGGATCAGTGCAGCAGCACCAGCGTGGCCAGGCCGAGGAAGGTGAAGAAGCCCATCGAGTCGGTCACGGCAGTCAGGAAGATGCCACTGGCCAGCGCCGGGTCGAAGCCGAAGCGTTTCAGGGTCAGCGGCACCAGTACGCCGGCCAGCGCCGCAAACAGCAGATTGCAGGTCAGCGCGATGGCGATCACCGCCGACAGCCCGGGCGAGTGGAACCAGGCCAGCACGATCAGCCCCAGGATCGAGCCGAGCAGCAGGCCGTTGAGCGCGGCCACCCGCACTTCCTTCCACAGCAGCGTGCGCGCGTTGGAGGCGCCCACCTGGCCCAACGCCAGGCCGCGCACCATCAGCGCCAGCACCTGGGTACCGGCGTTACCGCCGAGGCCGGCGACGATCGGCATCAGCACCGCCAGCGCCACCAGCTTGTCGATGGTGCCTTCGAAGTGGCCGACCACGCTGGAGGCCAGGAAGGCCGTGCACAGGTTGATCGACAGCCACATCAGGCGGCGGCGCATGGCGCGCCAGACCGGGCTGAACAGGTCCTCGTCCTCATCCAGGCCGGCGGCGCCCAGCGCCTGGTGCTCGGCCTGGCCGCGGATGATGTCGACCACGTCATCGATGGTGATGCGGCCAACGAGGATGTTGTTCTCGTCCACCACCGGTGCGGAGATCCAGTCATGGTCGGAGAACTGCCGTGCCACTTCCTGGTCGCTCTCGCCGACGTCGATGGCCGGCTGCTCGTCGTCGATCAGGCGGTTGATCGGGGTGGTGTCCTCGTGGGTCACCAGTGCCGCCAGCGACACCCGGCCGAGATACTGGTGCCGCCGGCTGACCACGAACAGGTGGTCGGTGTGGTCAGGCAATTCGCCGCGCAGGCGCAGGTAGCGCAGCACCACGTCGACGTTGACGTCGGCGCGCACGGTCACCACGTCCGGGTTCATCAGGCGGCCGGCGCTGTCCTCGGGATAGGACAGCACCTGTTCAAGCCGCTCGCGGTTCTCGCGGTCCATCGACTTGAGGACTTCATCGATGACCGTATCCGGCAGGTCTTCGACCAGGTCGGCCAGATCGTCGATGTCCAGGTCTTCGACCGCGGCGATGATCTCGTCCGGGTCCATGTCCGCGAGCAGGCTTTCGCGCACGTCCTCGCCGACGTGGACCAGCACCTCGCCGTCGTCTTCAGGATCGACCAGGCCCCACACCACCTCGCGCTTGCCCGGCGGCAGTGATTCAAGCAGGTTGCCGATCTCGGCCGGGGCCAGGGTGTTGACCAGGCGACGTACCGGGCCCAGCCGGCCGCTGTCCAGTGCATCGGACAGCATCCGCAGTTGGCGCGCAGTCTTGTCGTGGCGTACAGCTTCAGCCATCGCAGCTCCCGCGGGATAAGAAAAGCCGCGATCCCGGCAAGGATGCGGCAACAGGGGTGTTCAGCGCGTCATTATCGCAAGGCGATGTTTCACCGGATACCCCGGCGGCAACGAGACGGGGTCAGATCCCTTTTCCCGCGGGAAAGGGATCTGACCCCAGGCGTGCATGCCCGGCGAGCGGGTGGTGTCAGGGCGTATCCGCCACCAGCGCCAGCCAGCGTTCGATGGCGCGGCGGTCGCGCGCGGCCAGCAACTTTGTGGCACGGGCGCGCAGCGCACCCAGATCGGCTTCGCGTATCGCGCGGCGTACCTCCAGCAACGTACCCGGATGCAGGCTGAACTCGCTCAGGCCCAGCGCCAGCAGCAGCGGGGTCATCCGGGCATCACCGGCCATCTCGCCGCAGACCGCCACCGGGATGCGGTGACGCGCGCCGGTCTCGATCACCATCTGCAGCAGCCGCAGCACGGCCGGGTGCAGCGGTGAATACAACTCGCCCAGCGCCTCGTTGTTGCGGTCGGCAGCCAGCAGGTACTGCACCAGATCGTTGGTGCCGATCGACAGGAAATCGACCAGGTCGATGAAGCTCTCCAGCGCCAGCGCAGCGGCGGGGACTTCGATCATCGCGCCCAGCGGTACATGGTCGGACACCATGTGCCCTTCGCCGCGCAGCTGTTCGGTCAGTTTGAGCATGCGCCGGCGCACGGCCAGCAGTTCCTCGCGGGTGCTGACCATCGGCACCAGTACGCGCAGCTTGCCGTATGCAGACGCGCGCAGGATCGCGCGCAGCTGGGTGTCGGCCACTTTCGGCCGTGCCAGCGACAGGCGCACCCCGCGCAGGCCGAGTGCAGGGTTCTCTTCGTTGCTCAGGGTCAGGCCGGTACGGTCGGCCTTGTCCGCGCCCAGGTCCAGCGTGCGTATGGTGACCGGCCGCCCGCTCATGCCCAGCGCGGCATCGCGGTAGGTCTGGAACTGCTCTTCTTCGTCCGGCAGCTCATTGCGCTGCAGGAACAGGAATTCGGTGCGGTACAGGCCGAGCCCCTGCGCGCCCAGTGCATGCGCCTGGGTCACGTCTTCCAGCGATTCGGCATTGGCCAGCAGGGCAATGTCGACCTGGTCGCGGGTACGGCTGGGCTTGCTGCGCAGGCGGCCGAGCTCGCGCTGCTCGCGCGCATGTTCCTTCAGCCGGACGCGGTAGTCCCGCAGGTTGTCGGCCTGCGGGTTGACGGTGATGCTGCCGTCGGCGCCATCGATGATCAGCACATCGCCATCGGCGATGCGGCTGAGCAGCTGCGGCACGTTGACGATCAGGGGCAGGTGCAGGCTGCGCGCCAGGATCGCGCTGTGCGACAGCGCGCTGCCGGCGGCCGTGACGATGCCGACTACGCCCTGTGCCTGCAGCTGCGCCAGCTCGGAGGGCGCGATGTTGTCACAGACCAGGATCTCGCCGGCCAGGCCTTTCACTGCCGACGGCCGTTCGGGTTGCAGGAAGGCGTGGATGCGCCCGATCACATGGTCGAGATCGTCCATGCGGCTCTTCAGATAGGCATCGTCCATGCCATCGAAGACCTTGGCCAGGCGGTCGCGCTGCAGGCGCAAGGCATAGCCGGCGCTGTACGGGCCACTGCGGATCAGCTCGTCCAGGCCGTACAGCAGCTCGGGGTCGTCCAGCAGCAGCGCGTGCAGGTCGAGGAACTCGCCCACTTCCTGGTTCAGGGCGCCATGCAGGCGCTGGCGCAGCTCGTGCATTTCCGTACGCGCGGCATCCAGCGCCCGGTGCAGGCGCGCCAGTTCGGCCTCGACCTGGTGGGCGGCCACGCGCTGCTCGGCCACCTCCAGCGCATGCGGCAGTCGCACGCGTGCCCGGCCCATCGCCGTTCCTCGCGCGGCGCCGTGGCCGGCCAGCAGCTGTACCGGCCGTTGGCCGGAAGGGACCTGGCTGGCGCGTGCGCGCGGCACGCTCAGCTGTCCTCGTCGAAGCGGCGTTCGAACAGGCCGACCACCGCTTCCATCGCGGCGGCTTCGTCCTCGCCGTTGATGCGCACGGTGACCGGGGTGCCCTGGCCGGCGGCCAGCAGCATCACGCCCATGATGCTCTTGGCGTTGATCTCACGGCCCTTGGCGGCCATGGTCACGTTGCAGCGGAACGGCGCCAGGGTCTGCACCAGCTTGGCGGTGGCCCGGGCATGCAGGCCCAGGCGGTTGCTGACGGTGAGTTCTCGTTCAAGCATCGTCGACTATCGCTCCATTACGGGTACCCGCCGCGGCTGTGGCAGGCAGTTGATCCAGTCCCTGTTCCGGATAATTCATCACCCGCAGCAACATCGGCAGGCTCAGCGCCGATACCCGGCGAACCGGGGTCCCCAGCCGGGCCAGCTGCCCGGCAAGGTTGGCGGGGCTGGCGCCGTACAGGTCGGTCAGGATCAGCACGCCGTCACCTCCATCGACCCGCCGCAAAGCGGCCGAGGCGAGCGGGAGCAGGGCGTCCAGGTCTGCGTCGAACGGTACTTCGAAAGCTTCGGTTTTCAGCGGCAACTGCCGCAGGAGCCGGGTCGCCACGTCAAGCAGGGCGGTCCCGACCCCGGGATGTGTTACGAGGAGAATGCCACAGGTCATTACTGCACGTTAACAGGTCAAGGTGAATCGGCGATAGCAGCAGATGAGGGGTACTGTGTCCCGTATTCAGTGTTGCTCGGGTCGGGGCCCTTTTTCATTGAAAAAGGGATCCGACCCCATGCGTTTTTCGATGCCTGGCAGCGATTCATCCACGCATGGCGTGGATCTACCGTGTCGACCAAGGTCGACACCTACCAACAGCGCACGGAATCTGTCAGAGGCGGGGCGGTGTGGGTAGGCAGGACCGTTGGCGCCATGGATGGCGCCATCGAGCCCCCATGGACGGGTTCACGGCGTGTCCTGCCTACCCACACC
>NZ_JBHHMJ010000682.1:0-5790 GCF_042136455.1 Stenotrophomonas sp. 3diitr2024 | reverse complement strand
CCCTCGGGGTCAGATCTCTTTTCCCGTTGGAAAAGGGATCTGACCCCATTCCACGATCACCCCGCCTGCACGCGGTTCTTGCCCTGCCGCTTGGCCGCATACAGCGCGTCATCGGCGCGCCGCAGCAGGGTCTCGGTATCGTCGCCGGGCTGCCATTGCGCCAGCCCGGCGCTGAAATGCACCGGCACGCGCTGGTCCTGCACGGTCAGCACGCGATGGGCCAGCGAGCGCTGCAGGCGCTGCACGGTGGCCATGCTGTCGGCGCCCTGGGTTTCCGGCAGCACGAGCACGAACTCGTCGCCGCCCAGCCGTGCGATGCCGTCGGTGGCGCGCAGCAGCAGCTTGCACACGGCCACCAGGTGCTGCAGCAACGCATCGCCACCGGCATGCCCATGCGCGTCGTTGGTCTGGTGGAAATCATCCAGGTCGATCACCGCCACGCCCAGCGGCGAGTTGTTGCGCATGGCACGCGCCAGCTCACGCTGCAGCAGTTCGTCCAGGCCGCGGCGGTTCAGTGCCTGGGTCAGCGGATCGATACGCGCCAGGTCACCGGCAGCACGCAGTTCCTGCTCCAGCTCGGCAATGCGCTGCTCTGCGCGTTCCACTTCCTGCCGCGCGCTGGCCAGATGATCGCGGGCCTGCGCGGCCTGCTGCTGCACCTTGCCGGTGTCGCGCATCACCTCCTGCAGCAGCTGGTTGAGGTCGGCGATGCTGCGCGCCTCACGCAGCTGCAGCGCGTAGCTGCCGATGCGGTCGTGGTACTCACCGGTGCTGGTGGCCATGCCATCCATGCGCTCGATGAACTCGCCCATCAACCCGCGCATCGCCGCCTTCGAATCGTCGATGCCCTGGCGCAGCAGTCCCTGCTTGTAGATCACTTCGCGCAGTTCGGCGCGGGTGCGCTCGACCGCCTCAGCTTCCAGCGGCCCGTCCAGCAGCTGGCGCACCGCCGCGATCTGGCCTTGCAGCCAGCTGCGGTCATCCAGCAGCTCGCTCACGTTCTCCAGCAACAGGGCGAACAGCTCCAGCAGCAGCGCCTGCTGCTCCTGCCAGCTCTCGGCGCGCACGCCAACCTGGTGGCCGAGCTCGCGCACGCCCTGTTCGATGGGTTCCAGCGCGGTGCCCGGCTGCCACTGGCGCAGGCGCGTGGCCAGGGCCTGCGCTTGTTCGCGCAGATCCAGGTCGTGCTGCAGCAGGGCCACCACCGCGCCGCCCAGCAGCAGCCGCAGCTGCTCGGACAGGCGCAGGCTTTCCGGCTGGCCGTCCGGCGAATGCTGTTCGATGGTGCGGATGTACTTGTCGATCAACTGCCGCATCGCGCGCCCGTAGCGCGGCCAATCGGCACTGGCCTGCGCCGATTGCAGGCGGTCACCCATGTCACCCAGTTCGCCGGGCAGGGTGGCCATGCCGTTGGCGAACGCCGCCAGCAGCGGCTCGGGTGCGTCGGCGCCGGCGAACAGCTGCTGCAGCGCCACGCCGCCGCCGCCCTGCAGCACCACGCGGTCACCCAGCCCATCGTCCACCACCGCGCGCACGCGTGCCGGCGGCCCAAGGGCGGTACCGGGGGCAGGGCGGTGGTCGGGCTGGTCCGTCATGGAGCGAATCCTGGGGCTGGCAGGGACTGGTTCCAGCATATCGGCGCGGCCGCCGAGGGCTTGAACGGCTAGGATGGGCGACAGGATGCCGCAGTGGAGGTGGTGATGCGCGTGATGTTGCTGGGGGCGACCGGCCTGGTCGGTGGGCTGACCCTGCGCAGGCTGCTGGACGACCCGCGCTGCAGCGCCGTGGTTGCCCCGACCCGCCGCCCCCTGGCGTTGACTCACGGGAAGCTGGAGAACCCGGTGCTGGCCTTCGACGCGTTGCCCACTTCGCCAGAATGGGCGCGCGTTGACGCGGTCATCTGCGCGCTGGGCAGCACCATCGCCCAGGCCGGCAGCCGCGAGGCCTTCCATCGCATCGATCATGACTACCCGCTGGCGTTCGCCCGCCTGGCACAGGCACAGGGTGCGCAGGCCTACGTGCTGAATTCCGCCGCCGGCGCCAACCCGCAGTCGTCGATCTTCTACAGCCGGGTGAAGGGCGAGCTGGAGCGTGACCTGCGCGCGCTGGGATTCAACTCGTTGACCCTGGTCCGCCCAGGGCTGATCGGGGGCGAGCGCAACGAGGTGCGTCGCGGCGAACGCCTGGCACTGACGGTGCTGGGTGCTTTGGGGCCGGTGTTGCCGCGTGCGTGGCGGATCAATCCGGCCACAGAGATTGCCAGGGCGCTGGTCGAGGCTACGTTGGCCCCGCAGCCGGGCGAGCACGTGGTGGCGTCGAGCACGCTGGTCGGCTGATGTCGCGAGCGCTGCGCCTGACCCAGCTGCTGCAGCTGCTGCGCCGTCATCGACGGCCGGTGGCCGGGCAGGCGCTGGCCGAAGCGCTGGGCATCAGCCTGCGCACGCTGTACCGCGATATCGAGACCCTGCGCGAGCAGGGCGCCGACCTGCGTGGCGAGGCCGGCGTCGGCTACCAGCTGGCGCCGAGCGATACCCTACCGCCGATGACCCTGCCGCCCGCCGAGATCGATGCACTGGTGCTTGGCCTGCGCTGGGTTGCGGCCCGCACCGAGCCGGCGCTGGCTGAGGCCGCGCGTGATGCTTTGGCGCGTATCGCGCATGTGCTGCCCGCAGCACGCCGGGAAGCCTTGCGTGATAGCGGCCTGCGCGTTGGCCCTTCGCGCGCTGCGGCCAAGGTACCTGCTGCACGCCTGCAGGCTGTGCGCGAAGCGGTGAGCGCGCAACAACGCCTGCAGTTCGGCTACCAGGATGCGCAGGGCCAACGTACCGAGCGCATTGTCTGGCCGTTCGCGCTGGGCTACTTCGATGAAGTGCCGACGCTGGCGGCGTGGTGCGAAGGCCGCGAGGACTTCCGCCATTTCCGCCTGGACCGCATCCGCCAGGTGCGTGTGCTGGAGGACTGCTACCGCGTGCCGCGCGCCACCCTGCTGCGGCGCTGGCAGAAGGCCCAGGGCATCGCGCCGGACTGGTTGGACCGCTCGTAACCACATCGAGGAATGGCGCTGTGCGTCAACGCGGTGGGCTTACACAGCTGGTGGGCTATGTGCCGGGGGAGGCCGGGGTGGTACAGGTAATCGTCGACTCTATGGCCTGGGTTACGAGGCCCGACGCATCTTCCAAGAATGTCCTGACTCTCGAAACTTGAGGTTCACCAGGTTTACTTGGTGTACAACCCCAAGTGAAGGTGATGGGGGATGGGATGTTCCTGTCGACTTTGGCGCGGCCACCGCTGCAGATCCATCCGGCAGGACAAGTCAAGATCTCGAGGTTGATATATACCGGAAACCTCGGATACCCACTGAAGTTCATCGTGGCAGTAACACTGGCGCCTGTTCCAGACACGTTCGGAACGCTGTCCAGCTGAAATGGCTTCGTCAAGGTAGCCACGCCCAGGGTGGACATCCTCTCTATGGGCATGAAGAAAAGGTCATTCGCCCAAGGAGAGCCGTCGTTTCCCCTGCCATGAACAAGGCCGTAGGCCGAGTTGCCGGCATAGACGGGGCCACCACTATCGCCGCCTTTGTTCATCACGGTTCCATCAAGGCTGACGACTTGGACGTAGGTGCCGGCTTCCCCATTCCAGTTGGCTGCGAACTCTGCGTCTTTGATGGATCCGCATGTGCGACCGGTCGTTACGCCGAACTTGCAGACCGTTGTGCCTGGTGTCATGTCGGCAAGTGATGCCTCATCGGTTATCGTCAGTTTTTCCCCATCGACAATGATTTCGTTCGACTGGGAGAAGATGACGCCGCCACGCTGCTGTGCACCCCACTGAACGTCGTAAGATCCTTTGTTGCGTTCACTCTTGAACAGAATGCGAGCGGTTGGATTGCGCTGATAATTGTCATTGTCACAGTGACCGGCAGTGGCCAAGCCTAGTTCGCGAGTTGCAGTTTCGACCACGTTGAAGCCGGCTGTGCAGAGCTGCTGCTGGTAGCCTTCCAGTCGCCGCCCGCCCGCTACGGTGTTTGTTGGCTCTATGAAACCTGTGGTCTCTTTTATGTGGATGAAGTCGGCGACAGAGAGAAGTTTGGAAAGTCTGGCGCGTACGGTATCGGGATCACGTACATATACCTCTACGATAGAGATCTTCGTGTTTACCGTGGCTGCAAACTCAATGCCGGCCTTGACGAGCTGATCGGACACCTCCTCTTGGGTGGCGCGGAGAAGCTCGAGAGAACGTGGCGCGGTTTCTGCGACGTAGAGGCGGTCCTTGGTGTAAGCAGAAAGTTGGCGTGAGGCATCGCCGGTGAACCTCACCACGATCCTGAATTCAGGGGAGTGCTCGATGTAAAGGCCGGCGAACGTCTCCGGCTTCTCCCTCTGAAGCCGTGCGCTGAGTTTACCTGCGGCCCGTTCCGCATCCATTCGTTGCGCGGCTTCGAACGTGCCTATGTGCATGGTTTCCGCGTAGTGCTGTATTGCTACATCCTTGGGGGCGTCGTCCGCAAGGGCGGGAGAGGCGGTGAGGATGGCTGCCAACAACGGGAGATAACTGCGTATTGTGGTCATGAACTTTCCTTTTCATGTGTATTACGTGAAGTGGCGTTCCATCTGCATTTGACTCTAAATCACTTCTGTCTGTTGCAACTGGTAACTGCGTCTCCCTTTGATTGGTCCGAGCGAAGGTTCATCGCCGACGACAGCTCCCATCATGACTTGGCTTTGCGATATATCGCGAGATCACAGCGGGTCGCCTGTTTTTCCATCCGATGGCGGAAGTGCCCGAAATACGCGAGATGTTCGAACGACGATCGGCTCTACCCGATCGATTTCATCCGCTTGATCTACTGACAGAGTATGTCAGCAGGCGTGTTCCACCATGAACGCTCCCAACAACGGAGGTTCCCCATGTTCATACCCAGCACCCTGCTGCAGTACGTGCGCGACGTCGCCACCAGCGCCACGTTCTACAGCGGCATTCTCGGCAAACCACCGGTCGAGCAGTCGCCCGGCTTTGCCCTGTTCCTGCTCGGCGATGGCGCCGCACTCGGCCTGTGGCAGCGCGATGACGTGCAGCCGCCGGTGTCCGCGCAGGCCGGCGCCGCGGAACTGGCGATGGTGGTGGCCAACCCGGAGGCTGTGCAGCAGATGCACGATGCGTGGCGCGCACTCGGCGTGCAGATCCTGCAGGCGCCGGTGACGCTGGAGTTCGGCCACACCTTCGTCGGTGCCGATCCGGATGGGCACCGCCTGCGCGTGTACGGCCGCGCCGAGGGCTTGGTCGCGCGCGATTGATTCAGGGAGGGAGCCGGTATGTTCCGGCTCCTGGACCTAGCCATGCTTCTGTGCGGCTTCGATGACGATTGAAAATTTCTCGTCGTCTTCCGAATTCCATGCAATGGCCAGCTGGGCCAGTTCTCCGACCACATCGCGCTCGGGGTTGCACCGCCTGAGCTCCTTGATGAACTGCCGGACCTGACGTGGCGTCAATTCACAACCTGGATAATTGAAGAGATTGAGCGCGGCATCTGAAGAGACGTCCAAGAGGTCAGGCGCGAGGATGGAGTAGGCTTTGATGTAGCGGGAGAACGGAATATCCGACAGGAAGTTCTCAGCTGAGCTCATGATCGACGCATCATGTGGCGGGTTCCGAAGGAACTCCCTCATGACCGCCAGGATGACTTCTACTGACGCTGGTTTCGTCAGAGCCCTGTAGAAGTGGTCGGCGTATGCACAGCAAGCTTCGTGAGTGACCGCAGCATCCGATAGCGTTGCCAGCGTTGAGATC
>NZ_JBHHMJ010000659.1:0-3491 GCF_042136455.1 Stenotrophomonas sp. 3diitr2024 | reverse complement strand
GCCGGGCATCGCCCGGCGTTTCCGATTCCGCTTGGGTGGGTGCCAACCTCTCCCGGCGTGGTAGGTGCCAACCTTGGTTGGCACGCACCAGAGCGCGGCGTTACAGCTTCGCGCGCTGTTCGCGCAGGCCGGCCAGCTGGGTGTTCCAGTCGGCCAGGCGCACGCGTTCCTGCTCGACCACGGCCGGCGGCACCTTGTCGGTGAACTTGGCCAGCTTGGTCTCGCTCTTCTCCTTTTCGGCTTCGACGCGAGCGATTTCCTTGTCCAGGCGCACGCGCTCGGCATCGAGATCGACCAGGCCTTCCAGCGGCACCAGCAGCTTCAGCTCGCCCACGATCGCGGCGGCGGCCGGCGGTGCGCTTTCGCCTTCGACCAGCCACTGGATGCTGTCCAGCTTCAGCAGGAACGACAGCGAGGTGCTGAAGCGTTCGATGCGCACGCGGTCCTGTGCCAGGCCGGCCTGCAGGCGCAGCGGCACCAGCTTGGACGGTGCGACGTTCAGCTCACTGCGCACGCGGCGCACGGCACTGATCACCGCCTTCAGCCATTCCACGTCGGCCTCGGCCTGGGCGAAATCACCGGCGAATTCGGCGGCGGTCGGGTAAGGGCGCAGCGACAGCGTGGTTTCGACCAGGCCCAGGCGCGGGGCCAGCTGCTGCCACAGCTGTTCGGTGATGAACGGCGTGAGCGGGTGCAGCAGGCGCAGCAGTGCTTCCAGCACGTACAGCAAGGTGTGGCGGGTGCTTTCGGCATCAGCCGCGTCGGCACCGTTCAAGGCCGGCTTGCTCAGCTCCAGGAACCAGTCGCAGAACGCGTTCCAGGCGAACTCGTACAGGCACTGCGCCAGCAGGTCGAAGCGATACGCGGCGAAATGGCCCTGAGCTTCGGCGGTGGTGGCGGCCAGGCGCGCGAGGATCCAGCGCTCGGCATCGGTGCGCGGCTTGGGCACGCCGGTGAACGCAGCGCCTTCGGTGTTCATCAGGGCGAAGCGGCTGGCGTTCCACAGCTTGTTGCAGAAGTTCTTGTAGCCCTCGGCGCGGTTCATGTCGAACTTGATGTCGCGGCCATGGGTGGCCAGCGCGGCGATGGTGAAGCGCAACGCATCGGCACCGTGGGCGGCGATGCCGTCCGGGAATTCCTTGCGGGTGGCCTTCTCGATCTTCTCGACCATCTTCGGCTGCATCAGGCCGCCGGTGCGCTTGGCAACCAGATCGTCGATGGTGATGCCGTCGATGATGTCCAGCGGGTCGAGCACGTTGCCCTTGCTCTTGGACATCTTCTGCCCCTGGCCGTCGCGGATCAGGCCGGTGAAGTAGACGTCCTTGAACGGGATCTTCCCGACCAGGTTGTCGGTGGCCATGATCATGCGCGCCACCCAGAAGAAGATGATGTCAAAGCCGGTGATCAGCACCGACGATGGCAGGTAGCGGTCGAAGCCGCGCTCAGCCATGGCCTGCTCATTCGGCCAGCCCAGGGTGGAGAACGGCCACAGCTGCGAGGAGAACCAGGTCTCCAGCACGTCGCTTTCCTGGTTCAGCACCACGTCGCTGCCCAGGTTGTGCTTCGCGCGCACGTCCTCCTCGCTGCGACCGACGTAGCAGTTGCCGGTGGCGGCATCGAACCACGCCGGGATACGGTGGCCCCACCACAGTTGGCGGCTGATGCACCAGTCCTGGATGTTGTTCATCCAGTGGCGGTAGGTGTTGATCCAGTTCGGCGGCACGAAGGAAATGCTTCCGTCCTCGACCAGTTCCAGGCCACGCTTGGCCAGGTCGTCCATCTTCACGAACCACTGGTCGGTCAGGTACGGCTCGATCACCTGGCCGGTACGGTCGCCGCGCGGCACCTGCAGCTTGTGCGCCTTGGTCTCGACCAGGATGCCCAGGTCTTCCAGTTCGGCCAGCACGGCCTTGCGTGCTTCATAGCGGTCCAGGCCCTGGAAGCGTTCCGGCGCATTCTCGTTCAGCGCCGCCACCGGGGTGAACAGGTTGATCATCGGCAGGCTGTGGCGCACGCCCACTTCGTAGTCGTTGAAATCATGCGCCGGGGTGACCTTGACCACGCCGGTGCCGAACGCGCGGTCCACGTAGTCGTCGGCGATCACCGGCACGCGGCGGCCAGTCAGCGGCAGCACCACGCTCTTGCCGATCAGGTGCGCATAGCGCTCGTCCTCCGGGTGCACCATTACCGCGGTATCGCCCAGCAGGGTTTCCGGGCGGGTGGTGGCGACGACCAGATAGTCGCGGGTTTCGCGCAGCGTTTCCACGCCGTCGGCATCGCGCTCGACGTGCTCGTAGCTCAGGCCTTCGTCCAGCGTGTAGGCGATCGACCACAGGAAGCCGTCTTCCTCGGCGCTCTCCACTTCCAGGTCGGAAATGGCGGTCTTCAGCACCGGGTCCCAGTTCACCAGGCGCTGGCCGCGGTAGATCAGGCCCTGCTCGTACCAGCGCACGAAGGCTTCATTGACTGCCGCCGACGGCTGCGGGTCCATGGTGAAGGTGCTGCGCGACCAGTCGGCGGAGGTGCCAAGGCGACGCATCTGGCGTTCGATGGTGTCGCCGGACTGCTGCTTCCACTCCCAGACCTTGCCGATGAAGCCCTCGCGGCCCAGCGAATCGCGGGTCTCGCCCTTGCCTTCCAGCGCCAGGTTGCGGCTGACCACCATTTCGGTGGCGATGCCGGCGTGGTCGGTACCGACCTGCCACAGCGTGTCGTAGCCGCGCATGCGGTGGTAGCGCACCAGCGCGTCCATCAGGGTCTGCTGGAAGGCGTGGCCCATGTGCAGGGTGCCGGTCACGTTCGGCGGCGGCAGCAGGATGGTGTACGGCTCGCCCGTGCCGGACGGCTTGAAGTGGCCGGCCTTCTCCCAGGCCTCGTAGAGGTCGGTCTCGAAGGACTTCGGGTCGTAGCTGGAGGCGAGTTGGGTCATGCGGGGGAACCAGGAGGTAATCGTTGAAGGATCAGGGCGCGGCGGCGGCCCATCAAGGGGGCCGGCGCGCGCTCACATGTCGTGCTTGTTCAGGTCGTAACCGGCGGCCTTGTACTGGCGCCAGCGCTCGCGCAGCGGTTCGCGCGCTTCCGGATCGGCCGGCACCACTTCCAGCACGCGCTCGCACTGGCCCAGCCAGGGCTCGTCGCGCAGGTTGATCACCAGCGGACGCGCCGGTGCCTCGGTGCCGGGTACCGCGATCAGTACCAGGGCCTCTTCCTCGTCCATGTCTTCGCCGGCGATCTGGTGCGGGATGTAGGCGTCGTTGTCGAACGCCCACAGCAGCTCGTCCAGCTCCTCGGCCTGGGCCTGGTCACGGGCCAGCACCAGGGTGAACAACCCGGCGTCGTTGGCCTTGCGCGCCAGCTCACAGACCAGGCGCAGCGGCTCGGTCAGGAAGCGGGGCTTGGCGATCAGGTAGAAGTCGGCGCGGGGCATGGCAGGGTCCGGGTCAGGCAGGGGCCCGGCAGTGCCGGGCGAGGCCCCGGCCGGCGTCTCGCCG
>NZ_JBHHMJ010000392.1:0-329 GCF_042136455.1 Stenotrophomonas sp. 3diitr2024 | reverse complement strand
TGCACCAATGGCCGGCAACGTGGCCACCACCACCAGGAAGGTCAGCGTCATCGCCGCCAGCAGCAGGGTCAGCGCGATCTCGTTGGGGGTCTTCTGGCGGTTGGCACCTTCCACCAGCTGCCCACGCTGCAACCGCTCTTGCACGATGAACGCATAGCTCTGGCAGATGCCGATGCCCTGTTCGGCCAGCGACACCACGCCCAGTACATCGTCGGAGGTCTCGCCGGATTCGCGCTTGCCGCCGGGGAACTCCCACAGGCCGGCCATGTCGCGGTTCTCGGTACGGCGGTTGAGCAGCACGCGGCCACGGGCGTCGGTGATGACGGCGG
>NZ_JBHHMJ010000637.1:0-3169 GCF_042136455.1 Stenotrophomonas sp. 3diitr2024 | reverse complement strand
TTTCGTCGAAAACGGATCTGACCCCAGGCACGAAAAAGCCGGGGCATTCCCCGGCTTTTTCGTTGTCGGCTGGCTGGCGGTGCTCCGGTGCTGGCGGGCGACAGAACGCTGTACTGCTGGTAGAGCCGAGCATTGGCTCGGCTCTACAAAAAACGATGCCCGCTCAGTGCGCCGGGGCGCCGCTGCCGTCGATCTTGCTCAGCTGGTACAGCTCCAGGCCGATGCGCTTGATCAGGCCCAGCTGCTGTTCCAGCCACCAGGCGTGGTCTTCTTCGGTGTCCTTCAACTGCGCCAGCAGGATGTCGCGGCTCACGTAGTCGCCCTTCTCCTCGCACAGCTTCATGCCGGCGGCGAGATTGTTCCGAACGGCGTATTCAGTGTCGAGATCCTTCTGCAGCATCTCTTCGACGGTTTTGCCCGGCTCGGTGGCATGCGGGCGCATGTCCGGGTCGCCGCCCAGGAACAGGATCCGGCGCAGCAGCGCATCGGCGTGCTGGGTTTCCTCTTCCATCTCGTGGTTCAAGCGTTCGTAAAGTGCGAACAGGCCCTGATCCTCGTAGCGGCGGGAATGGATGAAGTACTGGTCGCGGGCAGCGAGCTCGCCACGCAGCAGTTCCTTCAGGCAGGCGATGACGTCCGGGTTGCCTTTCATGGGGGGCTCCTGTGAATCGATATGGCATAGGGTGCCGCATTTCAGAATACGGTGATCTAATCGGAATCAGTCGCAGTTGCGCCTGCGGCTACAATCGGCCCACGAGTTCGGAAAGGACGTGCGATGCGACGTACATGGCGTTGGGTGCTGGGCGTATTGATCGCCATCGTCCTGGTCACCGCCCTGGTGCTGTGGCTGCTGCTGCGCGGCAGCCTGGCCGATCTGGACGGCGAGCATGCGTTGCCGGGACTGGCCAGGCCGGTCACCCTCGAACGCGATGCGCTGGGCGTGGTCACCATCACGGCCGGCAGCCAGGCCGACGCGATGCGCGCACTCGGCCGCGTACACGCGCAGGAACGCTACTTCGAGATGGACCTGATGCGCCGCAGCGCCGCCGGCGAACTGTCCGCACTGTTCGGACCGAAGGCCATCGACGCCGACAAGCGCATGCGCGTGCACCGTTTGCGCGCACGCACCGAGGCACACATGGACGCTGCATTGGGCGACAACGGCGATGCCGTGCGCGCCTACGTGGACGGCGTCAACGAAGGCCTTGCCGACCTCTCCGTGCGGCCGTGGGCGTACCTGCTGCTGCGGCAGTCACCGCAGCCTTGGCAGGCCAGCGACAGCGTGCTGGCCGGGCTGGCCATGTACGCCGACCTGCAGAATCCCGGCAACCAGACCGAGCTTGCGCTCAGCCGCATCCGTGCGGTGGTGCCGTCGGCGCTGTACGCACTGATCGCCCACGACGGCACTGAATGGGATGCACCGCTGTTCGGCGAACCGACCGGCAACGCCACGCTGCCCGATGCCAGCCAGCTGGACCTGCGCACGCTGAAGGGAAAACCGGGCACCGGGCAGGAAGAAGCCGACGCCGTCGGCAGCAACAACTTCGCGGTGGCCGGTGCGCTCACCGCCGACGGCCGCGCCATTGTTGCCGACGACATGCACCTGGGCCTGCGCGCACCCAGCCTGTGGTTCCGCGTGCGCCTGCGCTACCCCGACCCGCAGGCCGCTGGCGGCCAGGTCGACGTCACCGGCTTCTCGCTGCCCGGCCTGCCGGCCGTGATCGTCGGCAGCAACGGGCACGTGGCCTGGGGCTTCACCAACAGCTACATCGACACCGCCGATTACCGCTCGGAACCGGCCAATGCCGAGGTGACCGTGCATGAAGAGCGGATTGCGGTGGCCGGCCAGGCCGACGTGCTGTTCCCGGTACGCGAAACCGCCTGGGGCCCGATCCTGCACGCCCATGCCGATGGCAGCGGTGACGCGCTGCGTTGGGTCGCCCACCTGCCCGGCGCGGTGCGGCTGGACTTCGGTGACCTGGCCCGCGCTGGCGATCTGGACGCTGCACTGAAGTTCGCCGACCACGCCGGCATTCCCGCGCAGAACCTGGTGGTCGGCGACCGCAGCGGACGCATCGCCTGGCGGCTGATCGGCGCCCGCCCGGATCGCGGTCCGGGCTGCGCGCCGGCCGGCTTCAGTGCCGGCAACAACCAGGACTGTGCGCCGTGGCCGATCCGCAGCGATGCTTCACCGGCATTGATCGATCCTCCCAACCACCGCCTGTGGACCGCCAACGGCCGCGTCCTCGACGGCGAGGCACTGGCCAGCGTCGGCAACGGTGGCTATGACCTGGGAGCACGGGCGCGGCAGATCCGTGACCTGCTGGCGATCCAGGAGCGCTTCGACGAGCACGACCTGCTGGCGATCCAGCTCGACGATCGCGCGGTGTTCCTGCAGCGCTGGTGGGCCCTGCTGCACGACGTCATCGAGCGCAGTGACGACCCTGCACTGAAGCGTTTGAAGGAGGCCAGCCATCAATGGGACGGCCGTGCCTCGGCCAGCTCGGTCAGCTACCGGGTGGTGCGCGAGTTCCGTACGCAGGTGATGAAGACACTGTCCGATGCACTGCTGGCACCGGCCAATGCGCAGCTGGGCGATGACTATCTGGAGCCGCGCCTGGCGCAGCTGGAAGGCGTGGCCTGGCCGATGCTGCAGCAGCGGCCGGCCAATCTGCTGCCACCGGCCTTCGACAGCTGGGATGCACTGCTGATCGACGCCGCACGCCGTACCGAAAACGAGCTGACCAGGCAGGGACCGCTGGCCAAACGCAGCTGGGGCGAACGCAACACCGCGGCGATCTGCCATCCCATCGCACGGGCGCTGCCGGACATCGCCAAACGCTGGCTGTGCATGCCGGCCGACCGCCTGCCCGGCGACCGCGACATGCCGCGCGTGCAGACGCCGGGCTTCGGTGCTTCCGAGCGCATGGTGGTTTCGCCCGGGCACGAGGCCGACGGCATCGTGCATATGCCCGGCGGCCAGAGCGGGCACCCGCTGTCGCCGTACTGGGGCGCCGGCCACGAAGACTGGGTACATGGGCGGCCGACGCCGTTCCTGCCCGGCAAGGCGCAGCACACCATGACGCTGGTGCCAGCGCGGTAGTGCCGGCCGCTGGCCGGCATCCATGCAGGTGCATCCAGCATCATGAGGTTGCCGGCCAGCGGCCGG
>NZ_JBHHMJ010000620.1:0-12184 GCF_042136455.1 Stenotrophomonas sp. 3diitr2024 | reverse complement strand
TTGCCGGCCAGCGGCCGGCACTACCTGGCGGTACACTTCCTCCATGGCCATTGCCCCTGCCCCGCGATCACCGAAGAAGCGCGCGCCTCTGTATGAAGAGGTGGCCGACCACGTGCGCGAGCGCATCTACGACTACCGGCTGCCGCCGGGCGAGTGGATCGACGAGCCCGCGCTGTGCGAAGAACTGGGCATCAGCCGCACGCCGCTGCGCGAGGCCTTGAAGCTGCTGGCCGCCGAAGGCCTGGTACAGATCGACGCAGGTCGTGGCAGCCGGGTCACCCGGTTGACGCTGGAAGACCTCAACCAGCTGTTCCCGGTAATGGCCATGCTGGAAGGCCGTTGCGCACACGAGGCGGTCAGGCACATCGATGATGCCGGCGTGCAGCAGCTGGAAGACCTGCATGCAGCGATGGAAACCGCGGCGGCCGAGGGCAACATTGCCGAGTACTACCGCAACAACTACCTGATCCACGAAACCGTGCAGCATTACGCGGGCAATCCGTGGCTGATCCGCATCACCCACGACCTGCACCGCATCCTGAAGATGCATCGCGGCCGCCAGCTGCTGACTCCAGGCCGCACCGCGCAGTCGCTGGCCGAACACCGCGAGTTGATGGAGTGCTTCCGCCGCCGCGACGCGCAGGCTGCCGAACGCACCATGGAACGCCATCTGCTCAGCCAGGGCCAGGCCCTGGCCGCCTATGTGGCAGCGGGCGGGCTGTTGAACGTGCCGGCGCCGTTGCCGACCGAAGGCGGCGGTTGAGCGGATGAGGGTGTCGGCCAGCGGCCGGCACTACCCAGCCGAGGTCACGCCCTGGTAGTGCCGACCGCCGGCCGGCATCCTGGAACATCTCGTCAATCGCCACCACCGCAGCTGCCGCCGTCACCGCTGCCACCGTCGCTGCTGCAGTCGGAGCTGCTGTAGCTGTGATGGCTGTGGTTGTCACTGGCATAGCCAACGGAGGTGTCATGGCTTCCGCCGCCATCCCCCCGGCTGCCGGAGCCATCGGCCGTGGCCACTGCCAGGCACAGGATGGCGCCGACCAGCGGCAGCAGCCATACCAGCAGCAGCTGCACCGTCCGGCCGCCCGCCGACACCTCTTCGCGCCCCAGCACCACGAAGGTGGCGACGAGGTTCAAGCCCAATACCAGGGCGACCAAGACCAGGGTTACCACCAGCATGGCGCAGCTCCTTGAGCAGGGGGGGCATACCTACCGCGACTGATCCATTGGTTGCAGCGCGGCTTTTCCATCGGATTTCCGCTCGAATAAATACTCTGCGAGGCTATCGATAAATGTTGACCAAGCATTTTAGTCAGACCTGCAGGAATTCTACAAACCATCTTGCGCGAGCCGGACATCCTCCGGTTCGCTTAGCAATTCAAGATGTCTGATATAGCAGCTGGCCGCTCCTGACCTACTCCTTCTACACCGTTCTATCTCCAGCTACTTCGGCCCATCACGCAGACTTCTGACAATCCTATTCCAGTAGCGCACAGCCTCAAAATGCTGCTCTCTCGTCAACCAGGCTTTGTTCTCAGGGCTGACCGGATCACCACCAACGATAACGGGTCTAAGCTCGAACAGCTCCATGCCTTTAGGGCGTGCGTGCTTATCCAGGCCAATCATTCTCGCTCTGCCAATTGCGCAAATAAATCCGGAAGGTCGGCCGCTACCACGATGGCGTATTGACGATCCATGCCTATAAAAGGAATCATTACTACCGGCATAGCGACATCCCACATGTCGAATCCATACGCTTCTCCTCCCCCGCTGGAGCCGAACAAAAATACACCGGGCGCATCCGTCTCGACTTCATACTCACGATTGAAATCAACCAGCTCTTCTGCCCTCCAAAAAATTATGTAGTTATCGCCAATGAATCCTTCGCCGCCGTCGTGAATCTTAAGGAATTCAAGGTAGCTCTTAGGGAGTGCCGTTCTCAAGTCTTCTGGCAGGCTATCAATGGCCGAAAGTTGAGCTGGACCATTGAGCTGTCCTTCTGTTAGTTGATATTTCATCGCTATTTTCCTGAAACTCTCTGCAATTGTTTCCACCAAGGAGTCACCTCCTGCCAATGAGCCAGGTGCGCTCTTCAAATACGGAACTGCTGCCGTTCTCTGCATAGTAGGTGTCGGCAATGCAAAGTGGCACTGGCTCGTCATCGATGAAGATGGTTCGGAGTCTGGCAGGACAGCTCTCAAACGGTTCGAGTCGACACCCTACCTTGAAGGCGATGATATGCCCCCACCGACGCCGCGGTTCGCCCTGCCTGTCATGAAGATGGGACAATGTAGGGCGCGCCGGCCTGTCTCCGGGCCGCCGGCGCCCCCCGCACCACACGGAAGAAGAAGAACAACAACATGCTGAAAGTCATTTTCGATACCGACCCGGGCGTCGACGACGCCCTGGCGCTGCTGTACCTGCACAAGCACCCGCAGATCGACCTGATCGGCGTCACCACCACCTTCGGCAACGCCTCGGTGGAATCGACCACGCACAACGCGCTGTACCTGAAGCAGGCCTGGGGCTTTGCCGCACCGGTCGCGCGCGGTGCCGGTGGCCCGCTGCAGCCGGAAGCCACCCCGGAAGCCTGGCCGGTGCACATCCATGGCCACAACGGCCTGGGCAACCACCCGGTGCCGGCCGAACTGGACGTGACCGCCGACGCGCGCCCCGCCCACCAGCTGATCATCGACCTGGTCCGCGCCCATCCGGGCGAGGTGACCCTGGTCGCGGTCGGCCGCATGACCAACCTGGCCTTGGCCCTGCAGCAGGCCCCGGACATCGCCGGCCTGGTACGCGGCGTGGTGATCATGGGCGGCGCCTTCCACGTCAACGGCAACATCACCCCGGCCGCCGAGGCCAACATCTGGGGCGATGCCGAAGCGGCCGACGTGGTGTTCACCGCCAGCTGGCCGGTCACCGCGATCGGCCTGGACGTGACCACCCGCGTGGAAATGGACCGTGACGGCCTGGATAAGCTGGCCGCCATCGGCGGTGCCGACGCCGAGCTGGTCCGTGCGCTGTCGCAGGATTACGTCGACTTCTACCTGCAGGCCGGCCACAAGGGCATGGTCGTGCATGACTGCTGCGCATGCATCGCGCTGACCCGCCCGGAACTGTTCCAGTTCGAGCGCGCCAGCGTGCGTGTGGCCACCGACGGCGTTGCCCGCGGCATGACCATTCCCAAGCCGGAAGGCCTGGCATTCGGCCCCAGCGTGTGGGACGGCCACGTGGTGCAGTCGATTGCCATCGGTGTGGATGCGGCCGCGGTACTGGCCGACATCGAGCAGACCCTGAAGGTCTGACCGTCTAGCGCCTGGCCCTGCCCGGGACCGTCTCGGGCAGGGTCCACAGCACCGGCAGCACCAGCACCGCCACCAGCGCGATCATCGCGCCCGGCGCCGCCGCCCAGCCGCTGCGCTCCACCCACCATTGCGCCAGCCATGGCGTTGCCCCGCCGAAGAAGGCAGTGGCCATGGTTACCCCCAGTGCCAGGCCGCTGACCCGGCCTTCGCCTGGGAACTGCTCAGCCGTGGCCGGGGCCGCCACCGCGCTTACACCGCCGGCCACGCAGGCCAGCAGCACCGCCGCCAGCACGATGCCCAGCGCCGTCGCCTCTGCCATCCACGCAAACAGGGACAGCGGCAGCAGCGCTGCCAGCACGGTCAGGCCCAACAACACCGGACGTCGTCCGAGGCGGTCCGACAATGCGCCACACAGGGGCGTGATCGCGATCACTGCCACCGCCGCGATCGTCGACAGCCACAGTGCGTCACCCTCATCGTGGCCCTGCGCGTGCAGGAATGCAGGCACATAGGTGATGCCCACGTAGTAGGTGATCGATCCCAGCGCCGAAATCGCGAACGTGCGCGCCACCGCCAACGGATGATGCTGCAGCACATGCCGCAGTGGTGTGGCGGGAATGCTGCCTTCGCGGCGCTGGCGCTCGAACTCCGGCGACTCGTGCATGCCCGAACGCGCAATCAGGATCACCAGCGCAAGCGCGGCGCCGACGAGGAACGGAATCCGCCAGCCCCAACGGTCCAGCTGCGCGGTGGGCAGCAGCGCGACGGTAAGTGCAGAGATCGCCACCGCCAGCAGTGCGCCCACTTCGCTGGCCGCCGAAGCCAATGACGTAACCAGGCCGCGTCGGCGCGCCGGTGCGCTTTCCAGCAGGTACGCCACCACGCCGGTATATTCGCCGCCCACCGAGAACGCCATCACGCAGCGCAGCACCAGCAGCAGCACGCCGGCCGTGGCGCCTGCGGTGGCCGCGGTCGGCAGCAGCGCAGTGGCCAGCATTGCCGCTGCCATCAACGCCATCGACGCGAGCAACATCCAGCGTCGGCCGAGCCGGTCACCCAGGTGACCAAAGCACAGCGCGCCCAGCGGACGCATCAGGTAGGACACCGCGAAGCCAGCCAAGGTCACCAGCAACGCCTGCTCGCCACCGCCGAAGAACACCCGCGACAGCACCGTGGCGAAGTACAGGTACAGGGTGAAGTCGTACCACTCCACCACCGTGGACAGGCCCGCCACCCACATCGAGCGCTGCCGCGCCGCAGTCATTGCGTGTTCGCCTTCAACAGCCTCGGTCCCGGTTGGGCAGGTTCCGCGCAGCGTGGCATGGACGGGGTGAAATGCCGGTCATCGGCTGTCGGCTGCGTGCATGCACTGAGTTTCATGACCGGTGAAGCGCTCACCGCCAAGGCCGAAGCAGAAGCATCCTTGCTGGAACACAAGGCCGGGCAACTCAGCCCGGCAGCTGCAGTTCCGCCCGCAGGCCGCCACCCTCGCGGTTGTGCAACCGCAGCGAGCCGCCCAGCGACTGCGCCAGCTGCACCGCGATGGCCAGGCCCAGGCCGGTCCCGCCGGTATCGCGGTTGCGCGAGCTTTCCAGCCGGTGGAACGGCGCCAGCACTGCCTGAAGCTGGTCCTCGGGAATGCCGGGGCCACGGTCGGAAATGCTGATCCACACCCTTCCGGCCTCATCGCGGCCCGCCTCGATCTCGGCGGCGCCGGCGTAGCGCAATGCGTTGTCGACCAGATTGCCGACCACCCGGCGCAGCGGCTGCGGCCAGGTCTGCACCACCAGTCCAGCGGGCGCACCACCAATGACCGGCTTTCCCATGTCCTCGTAATCGCCGACCACACTGGCCAGGAACGCGCCCAGGTCCATCGACACCGGCGCGCCACTGGCGACGTGGCTGCTGCGCGCATAGGCCACGCCCTCACGCACCAGTTGACCCAGGTGGTCGAGGTCGGCCAGCAGCCGCTGCTGGGTGCTGTCTTCAGGCAGGGTCTCCACCCGAAGCTTCATGCGCGTGATGGGGGTCTGCAGGTCATGCGAGATCGCGGCCAGGATCTGCAGGCGCTCACTGACATGGCCACGAATGCGTGCCTGCAGTGCATTGAGTGCAGCCGCCGCGCCGCCCACTTCCGCAGGGCCATCTTCAGGCAGTGCAGGCCCGTCCTTGCCCGGCTGCAGATGCTCCACCGCATGCGACAGCTGCTGCAGCGGGCGCAGGGCCAGGCGCACCGCCAACCACGCGCACACCAGCAGCAGCGCCAGCTGCACCAGCAGCACGGCGGGCAGCCAACGTGCCAGCGGCAGGCCCGACGGAGTGACTTCAATGGTCAAGGGTGTGCCGTCGTGCAGGCGCAGTTCCACCTCGAACCGCTCCGGCAGGCGAGCCACCTGGCGCGCCTGCAACCGATAGCGGTGCTGCAGGCTGTCGTCGATGATCGCCGTGACCTGGCGTGCACGGTCGGTCTGCAGCCCTGGTCCGGCCGCGGCCGGGCGCAGCAGGTAACGGTAGGTGCGCCGCTCCAGCCGCGGCACCCAGGCCTCACGCTGCGCCACAGGCAGGTGCTCCAGCAGCGCGACACTCACCGCCACATCCTCGTCGAGGTTGCGCAGCATCATGCTACGGGTGGACTGGTAGCGTTCGAAGAACAGCAGGCCGAAGGACAGCGCGTGGGCCAGGGTGAGTCCGCCCAGCAGGACCAGCAGCAGCCGCGCCGACAGCGTGCGCGGCCAGTGTGGACGGCGTGCGCAGGTGTTCATTCGTCCGGCCCCAGCAACTGCACCGGCACGCTGAACACATAGCCTTCGCTGCGCACGGTCTTGATGTAGGTCGGCTCGCGCGCGTCGTCACCCAGTCGCTGGCGCACGCGGCTGACCAGCAGGTCGATCGAGCGATCAAACAGTTCGGCATCGCGGCCCTGGGTGAGGCTGAGCAGCTGGTCACGGCTAAGCACCCGATTGGCGTGGTCGAGGAACACGCGCAACAGGCGGAACTCGGCGCCACTGAGCGGATACGCAGTGTCCTGCGCATCCAGCAGATGGCGCGCGGTGGTGTCCAGGCGCCACTCGCCGAAGGCGAGCTGGCGCCTGGCCTCGCTCACCTGCAGGTTCGGCGGCAGCATCTGCGTGCGGCGGATCACGGCGTTGATGCGCGCCAGCAGTTCGCGCGAGGAAAAGGGCTTGGTCACGTAGTCGTCAGCGCCCATTTCCAGGCCGATGATGCGATCGGTTTCGTCATCGCGGGCGGTCAGCAGCACCACCGGCACCGCACGATGCTTGCCGGCGCGCAGGTTGCGGCACAGGCTCAGGCCGTCCTCGCCCGGCATCATCACGTCCAGCACCACCAGATCCACCGCATGGGTATCCATCAGCGCGCGCATGGCCCGGCCACCGTCGGCCTGGCTCACGCGCAGGCCGTTGCGCTGCAGGTAGTCGGCCAGCATCTGGCGGATCTCGCTGTCATCGTCGACGACCAGGATGTGCGGTACATGGTTCATTGCGTTCTCGATGAAGACGGAGGTCAGGGCCGCGCGGCGCGGCCATGGTAGCGCGGCTCAAGGGCTGGCCAGCAGGCGCTGGATCTCGCTTTCGGTACGTGCGTAGTCGCCCTCGCCGTAATGGCGGTAGACCACCCGTCCCTGCCGGTCGAGCAGGTACAGCGCGGGCCAGAAGCGGTTGCCCCAGGCGTTCCAGATCCGGTACTGGTTGTCCTGCACCACCGGCCAGGTGATATCCAACCGCGCGATGGCCTTGCGCACGTTGCCGGGCAACCCTTCATGGGCGAATTCCGGCGTATGCACGCCGATCACCTTCAGGCCCTGCGGCGCGTAGCGTGCATGCCACTGGTGGACATACGGCGCCACGTTGAGGCAGTTGCTGCAGGTGTAGGTCCAGAACTCGACCAGCACCACCTGTCCCCGCAACTGCTTCAGTGTGAGCGGTGGGCTGTTGTGCCAGGGCCCGCCACCGTCGAACCCGGTGGCGGGAACGGCCTGTGCCGGCCGCGCATCGGCCTCCGGGCTGGGCCATGCCAGCAACAACACCGCTCCGCCCAGCAGGCCCAGCAGCAGCGGCAGTGCGTACCCTCGCAGTGCGGCCATCGCTCAGCCCCCCTGCTCGGCCAGCGGCAGCTCCACCGGCTTCACCCCCGCCGCTTCCAGGATGCTGTCGGCCACCTGCGCCGGATGCGAAAGCAGCGACACATGGCTGCTGCCGATCGATTGCAGCTGAGCACCGATGCGACGTGCGGTCGCGGCCTGCAGCTGTGGCGACAGCATGCGGTCATCACGGCTGAGCACGTACCAGCTCGGCTTGCTGCGCCAGGCCGCCACGTTCACCACCTCGCCCAGCGCGCTGGCCTTCAACGGGACCTGCGTGCTGTACAGCAGTGCGGCCGACTTTTTCATCACGTCCGGGGCGAAGTCCTGGGCGATGGCATCGGCCGGCAAGGTCAGGTAGCCATCCCTCTCCTGCAGCCGGGCCAGGCCCGGCCCGACCGGGAAGCCTTCGCCCCGTTGCGCCGAAGACTGCCCTGCATCCGGTGCGAAGGCCGCCACGTACACCAGCGCCTGCACCTTCGGGTCATTGCCCGCTTCGGTGATGACCGTGCCACCCCAGCTGTGGCCGACCAGCACCACCTTGCCAGGCGCGGCGGCAATCGCGCGGCGGGTGGCCGCCACATCGTCGGCCAGTGAGGTGAGCGGGTTCTGCACCGCCACCGCCGGCACCTTCCAGTCGTGCAGCGTGGTGAGGACCTTGCTCCAGCTGGAGCCATCGGCGAAGGCGCCGTGCACCAGGATGACGGTGGGCGGTGCAGCGGTATCGACCTGGGTAGCGAAGGCGGGGGCGGCAGCGCCGGCCAGGGCGAGAGCGGCGGCAAGCAAGGAGGTACGGATCATGGGTGTCACTCCGGTGTTGGGAGTGGCCATTTCCGCCTGCCGGTGTATCGGCGCTGTTTCTCCGTGGCGCGGAGTTGTACCGGACTGTAGGGCGCAGGCGGGTTTCTACACTGGGATACATTTGCGCGACGGGCCAGGCCGGCTACTACCGGCCGGACATCGTTCCCCGCCCGCGTGCGCACAACGCCCCGATGTGCATCCACGCATCGTCTTTGTATCGGACTGTACGAAACCCCGGTCGCGGCCACAGTCGCTGACAAAACCCCGGGCAACGGCACACGTTGCCGATACCTGCACCGCCTGGAATGGCCCCCATCGACCACTGGCCCGCAGGACACCACCATGATCAGCACCGCCTCTTCCGTGTATACCCCCCGCCTGGACGCCGTCGGCCGCTGGCTGTCGCCATTGGCGCTGCGCACCCTGCTGGCCTGGGAGTTCTTTGAGTCCGGCCGCGAGAAGCTGGGCGGCCAGAACTGGTTCTCCGACCTGGAAGGTCGATTCCCGTTCCCGTTCTCCACCCTGCCCGCATCGTTGAACTGGCAGCTGGCCACCTGGCTGGAACTGGTGGGTGCGGTGATGCTGCTGCTCGGCCTAGCCACGCGCTCGGTGGCCTACGTCTTCTGGGTGTTGACGGTGGTCGCCATCGCCGCCGTGCACTGGCCCGACCAGTGGAACGGCCTGGGTGAACTCTGGCAGGGCTACGCGATCACCGACCAGGGCTACGGCAACTTCAAGCTGCCGCTGCTGTTCCTGGCCATGCTGCTGCCATTGATCCTCAACGGCGGTGGCGCGCTCAGCGTGGACCGGCTGCTGGTCGGCCCACAGCATGCCCCCGTCGGCAATGACGGCCTGGGCTGGGGCGTCAGCCTGATCGCCCTGTTGCTGCCGGTTGCCGCGCTGTTGCCCGGCGTCGGCTTCGGCGGCGCCCTGCTCGGTGGCGTGCTGCTGCTGGGTCATCTGCTGCGACGCCGCCGCACCGCCTGAGCCGCTTCCCCCTGTTCCCGAGTGTTTCCCTTTCCGTCGCCTTTTCGGCGGCGTCCACCCCGCACGCGTCGCGTGCATTCCCAAGGAGTCACCACCATGTCCGTCTCGACCAAGAACACCCCCTCTTCCCGTCTGCCGCGCATCGGTGCCATCGGCATCGCCCTGGCCGGTGGCCTGCTGCTGGCCGGCCAGGCCGCTGCGATCCAGCCGCTGGCGATCAGCGCGGTGGCCATGAGCGCCGCCGCCGAAGGCAAGTGCGGCGAAGGCAAGTGCGGGGCCAACAAGGCCACCACCGGCAAGCCCGCCGGCAAGGCCAAGGTGGCCGAGGGCCAGTGTGGCGAAGGCAAGTGCGGCGACGCCTCGTTTGCCCGCACCGACCGTGACCACGACGGCAAGGTCTCGCGCGCCGAGTTCAACGCGGTGGCCGCCAAGCGTGCCGCCGAGTTCGACCGCATCGACACCGACCACGACGGCTACATCAGCGAGCAGGAAGCACACGACTACCTGCGCAGCGTCTACACCGCCAACGGCAAGCCGATGCCGAAGGGCCTGTTCTCCCGCGTTGCCGATTGATCGACGTTCAACCGGCGCCGCCTTCAAGGCGGCGCCCTCTCTCTGGAGCATCCGCCATGTCCCTGCCCCTGCCCTCCAATGCCGCCGGTCTTGGCCTGCGCCGTGGCCTGATCGACGAGCTGCTGGCAATGCCGGCCGGCGCCATCGACTTCCTCGAAGTCTCCCCCGACAACTGGATCGGCGTCGGCGGTGCACACGGCGCCGCGCTGCGCCAACTCAGCGAGCGCCACCCCTTGACCTGCCACGGCCTGTCGCTGTCGCTGGGCGGTCCTGATCCGCTGGACCTCCCCCTGCTGGCACAGACCCGTGCCTTCCTCGACCTGCACCAGGTGCAGCTGTACAGCGAACACCTGAGCTACTGCGCCGCCGGTGGCCATGTCTATGACCTGCTGCCGCTGCCGTTCACCGCCGAGGCCGTACGCCATGTCGCCGGCCGCATCGCCCAGGTACAGGACATGCTGGGCCGACGCATCGCCGTGGAGAACATCTCCTACTACGCCGTTGCCGGCGCGGACATGAGCGAGATCGACTTCATCAACGCCGTGCTCACCGAAGCCGACTGCGACCTGCTGCTGGACGTCAACAACGTCTTCGTCAACGCCTGCAACAACGATTACGACGCTTTCGAATTCCTGGCCCGCGTGCCGTCCCACCGTGTTGCCTCGCTGCATGTGGCCGGCCATTTCGATGAAGGTGATGGCTTCAAGATCGATACCCACGGTGCCCCGGTGAAAGGCGTGGTCTGGGCGCTGTTGCGCGAGGCCTATGCGCGGGTCGGCGTGCGCCCCACGCTGCTCGAACGCGACTTCAACTTTCCGCCGCTGGCGGAGTTGCTGGCCGAGGTCGCGCAGATCCGCCAGGCGCAAGCCGAGGCACGCTGGCCCGAGGTGGCCCATGGCTGAGTCGCTGGCTACCCTGCAACGGCGCTGGGCCGATCATGTGCGCGACCCAGCAATGGCCGCACCCGACAGCGTCGAGGCGGGCAGGCTGGCGGTATACTGCCGCCTGTGCATCGACAGCCTGGACGCCCTGCTGGCCAGCAGCCTGCCGCGCCTGCAACAGCAGTTGGGCACGCCACACTGGCGCGACACAGTGGAGCACTACTACGCCCACCACGCCTGCCAGACCCCGTTGTTCCCACAGATCGCCGGCGAGTTCACGGCCTGGCTGGCAGTGCAGGACACGCTGGCACTCCCGGCCTGGGCAGCGGAACTGGCGCACTACGAGAGCACGCTGCAGTCGCTGCACATTGAAGCGCGTGACGCCGGGCAGTCGCTGCACAGCGTTCCCGAGGGCAGCGATGTGCTGGCGGTTTCGCCGCTGGTGCGGGTGCTGGGCTACAAGTCGCCGGTGCACGAGGACGAGGGGCTGGAACCGGTGCCGAGCGCTGCGCCCACGCTGCTGCTGATCCGGCGCCTCGCCGATTTCAGCCTGCAGGTCGAGCAACTGTCGCCGCTGGCCTACGCGCTGCTATCGATCTTTGGTGACGACGGCGCAGCTGTGGAAGCAGCACTCCGGGCGCTGTCCGAGGCACATGGCGTGGCAACGGACGCATTGCGCGCGGCCTGCGCGCCCGTACTGGGCGAGCTGTGTGCGGCGAGCGTGCTGGTTGTGCCGAACGACTGTTGAGGGTGCCGGCCAGCGGCCGGCGCTACCCACTCATCGCCCGGCCAGCGGCCGGTGCTCCCCATTCCTGCTTCGAGGTCTCACCATGCCTGCTTCCAACACTTCCTTCCTGCACGGCTGGCGCCTGTTTGTGGCCATGGCCGTGGTCCTGATCGCATTCGCGCTGGCGGCCTTCGCCCTGTATCCCGATGCAGCCGAAGGCAGCCGTGCGGCGATACGGGTCACTGCCCGTACATCGTTCCTGCTGTTCCTGGCGGCGTTCACCGCATCGTCGTTCGCCAGTCTTCTGCCCGGCCCATTCACCCGGTTCCTGCTGCGCGAACGGCGCACCGTCGGTTTGTCCTTCGCGTTTTCGCACCTGCTGCATGCCATCGCCATCACCAGTTTCGGCATCCTCAACCCGGCGTTCTGGCCAGCACGATCCGCGCTGGCCAACCTCCCGGGCACGGTGGGCTACATCGCCATCCTGGCGCTGGCCATCACCTCGCATCGGGGGATCGCCCGCCGCATGGGCCCCACCGCTTGGCGTCGCCTGCACCTGACCGGCATGTGGATCATCGCGGCGGTGTTCACCTACTCGTACTTCAAGCGCGTGCCAGGCAACTTCTGGTATGCGGTGCCGTCGGCACTGCTGTTCACCGCCTTCGTGGTGCGCTGGATAGCCAAGCGGGCGCAGTCACTGCGGCGCAATGCGCATGCGCGGCCGCCGCTGCGGAGTTCTTGAGGAGGCGGTTACTTGTAGAGCCGAGCCCATGCTCGGCTGCCTCTCTGGTTCAGCCGAGCATGG
>NZ_JBHHMJ010000578.1:0-323 GCF_042136455.1 Stenotrophomonas sp. 3diitr2024 | reverse complement strand
ATCGGTAACGGCAAGGTCGTTGTCGATGGTCTTGGGCACGCCGATACAGGTCAGGTCGTAGCCGGAGGCCTTGGCCAGCTGCGAGACCTTCAGTGCGGTGTCGGCCGAGTCGTTGCCGACGGTGTTGATCAACACCTATCTGCCCGGGCAGGACCACCCGGTGCTGAGCATCGACGACCACGCCGGCGCAATTGCGATGACCCGCCACCTGCTGGATGTGTTCCCACTGCAGGCGGCTGATCGGCGTCATCGCATCGGGCACTTCCATTTCGCCATCGTCGGCCGGGCCGTCGTCCTCCTCACCGAGGGCGCGCAGGATCATC
>NZ_JBHHMJ010000569.1:0-4665 GCF_042136455.1 Stenotrophomonas sp. 3diitr2024 | reverse complement strand
GAAGGCCAGCAGGCGCGCGCACAACCTGCGCGTTTCATCGGCGCTGGCAGTCGCCATGGCGCCGACGGGAGTGATCATGCGTCGCGGTTGCCGCGACGCATCACGCGCTGCTTCTCGATCGCCCAGTCGCGGTCCTTGGCGGCATCGCGCTTGTCGTGGGTCTGCTTGCCCTTGGCCAGCGCGACTTCGAGCTTGATCTTGTTCTTGCTCCAGTACATCGCAGTGGGCACGATCGTGTAGCCATCGCGCTCGACCTTGCCGATCAGCTTGTCGATCTCGTTCCGGTGCAGCAGCAGCTTGCGCTCGCGCCGGTCATTGGCCACCACGTGGGTGGAGGCCTGGATCAACGGGGTGATCTGTGCACCGATCAGGTAGATCTCGCCGCGCTTCACATAGGCGTAGGCATCGATGATGTTGCCACGGCCTGCGCGGATCGACTTGACCTCCCAGCCCTGCAGGGCGAGGCCGGCCTCGAAGCGCTCTTCGATGTGGTATTCGTGGCGGGCACGCTTGTTCAACGCGATGGTTTTGTTGGCCGTCGCGCTCTTTGCTTTATCCTTGCCGCTGTTCTTGCTCATTTCCGTATTGTCTCCGATTCGGGCCCGCCCGGTCGATTGCCGAAACGTCCTGTATTCATGCCTACTATCCGCCGCAGCGCCCTGGTCGAACATTCGGCCGCGCGCATGTTCGACCTGGTCAACGACGTCCAGGCCTATCCGCGCCGTTTCCGCTGGTGCTCTGCTGCCCAGATCGTTGAGGAGGGCGAGGACCGCCTGGTGGCGCGACTGGACCTGGGCCTGGGCTCGTTCAGCACATGGTTCCAGACCGAGAACACCCTGCAGCGCCCGCACAGCATTGATATGCAGCTGCGCGATGGCCCGTTCAAGCAGCTGCACGGCCGCTGGGAATTCCATGCGCTGGCCGAGGATGCCTGCAAGGTCACCCTGACCCTGGAGTTCGAACCCAGCTCGCGCCTGCTCGGTCCGGCGCTGGCGATCGGCTTCCAGGGGCTGGCCGATCGCATGGTCAACGATTTCGTCCGCGTCGCCGACGAGGGCTGAGCGATGATCGAGGTCGAGGTGGTGCTGGCCTGGCCGCAGCGGGTGCTGTCGCGCCGCTTGCAGCTGGAAGAAGGTGCGACCGTGGCCGACGCCATTGCCGCCGCCGCGCTGGAAGGCAGTGCCGATTGCCCCGCCGTCGCCGTTCATGGTGTGCTGGCTCGCCCGCAGCAGGCACTGCTGGAAGGTGATCGCATCGAGTTGCTGCGCCCGTTGCTGGCCGACCCCAAGGACAACCGCCGGCGTCGCGCACTCGGCGGTTGATTCCGGCAGCCGTACCTGCGGACGGGCAGGGGGCTCAGCGGCCCTTCTTCTTCTTGTCCTTCGGCAGGTTGCGGCCGAACTGGCGCACGGTCTGCTGGGCCAGGGCCTTGTCGTTGCCCGGGAAGTAATCGCCTTCCCAGCGGGTCACGGTGTCATTCTCGAAGAACACCACGAAGTTCTTCACTTCGGTACGACCCAGGCGGTTCACGCGCTGGCTGGAGGTGTAGTCCCAACGCTGGGCGTGGAACGGGTCGGGAATGGACGGGGTGCCCAGCAGCGCGGTGACCTGCTGCTTGCTCTGCCCGACCTGCAGCTTGGCCACGGCATCTTCCCGGATCAGGTTGCCCTGATAGATGGGTTGCTTGTAGATGATGCCGCACCCGGTGGTGGACAGGGCGACGGCGGCGACCAACAGGAGATTGCGCATCGGGACTGGCGGTTGGGGAAATCAAACCGATGATACACTCCCGGCGTGCCACCGCGACCCAATCCGAGGCAGCTGGCGCTAAATCGCCAATGAACGGAGACCTATGGAAACCCACGACCTGCGTAAAGTCGGCCTGAAGGTGACCCATCCGCGGATGCGGATCCTGGCGCTGCTCGAGCAGCGCAATGCCCAGCACCACATGACCGCCGAAGACATCTACCGCCAGCTGCTGGAGCACGGCGACGAGATCGGCCTGGCCACGGTGTACCGGGTGCTGACCCAGTTCGAGGCCGCCGGCCTCGTGCTCAAGCACAATTTCGAGGGCGGCCAGGCGGTCTACGAACTGGACCGTGGCGGCCACCACGACCACATGGTCGACGTGGACAGTGGCAAGATCATCGAGTTCGAAAGCCACGAGATCGAGGAACTGCAGCGCAAGATCGCCGCAGACCATGGCTACGAGCTGGAAGAGCACTCGCTGGTGCTGTACGTGCGCAAGAAGCGCAAGTAATCCGTTCCGGCCAGCTGGATGCGACGAAACCCCGGGCCTGCCCGGGGTTTTTCGTTGATGGGGTCAGAGCCCTTTCCGTTCAGGTAAGGGATCCGACCCCTTGCGGCCCAGCAGGATCTCCAGGTCCACCGCCTCAGCCATGGCCCGGTTGCCGGCATCACCCGGGTGGAGGTGGTCGCCGGAGTCGTAGGCCACGGCCATCCGTGAGGGATCGGCCGGGTCGCGCAGCGCCGCGTCCAGGTCGATCACCGCGTCGAACGGGCTGTCCGTGCGCAGCCAGGCATTGAGCTGGCGGCGCAGGGTGTCCTTGTCCGGTTGGTAGTAGTCGTCCAGCGGCGTGCCGGGCAGGGCGCCAGCGAACGGTGGCAAGGTAGCGCCCACGATCCGCACACCTCGGCGGCGGGCCTGTTCTGCCAGCGCGCGATACCCCGCCTGCAGCTCGCTCAGCGTGGGCCGGGCCTGGTTGCGGGCGAATGCGGTACCTGGCCAGCTGATGTCATTGATGCCGATCAGCACGATCACACTGGATACCGCAGGCTGGTCCAGCGCGTCGCGCCGGAAGCGGACCAGGGCGGATTCACCCATGCCGTCGCGCAGCAGCCGCCCCCCGGAAATGCCGGCGTTCACCACGGCTATGCCCCGCGCTGCCAGGCGCGCGGCCAGATGATCGGTCCAGCGCTGGTCCTGGTCGAGGCTGGCGGTGGCACCGTCGGTGATCGAATCCCCGATCACCACTACGCTGCGCGCGTCGGCGTCGGCCTCGACGTCAATTCCGGTCAGCAGCAGGCGGGCGGTGGTGCTGCTGGCTGCGCTCAGGGCCTGGGCCCGGCTCTGGTCGCCGGGGGCGATCCAACTGGTCTGGCGGCCTTCCCAATGGAACGTCTGAACGGTTGCCGGCCCCGGCACAAAGACGCTGACCTGCAATGCCTGGCGGTCATCCGTGGCCAGCGGGAGCGGATCGCTCAGCTGTTCCTGACCGGCCCCGATCAACACCCCGGGCTGGCCGCCGAAGCTGAGCGGTTGCGGGATGGCGCCCGCGCGTGCGGCCACGCTGGCCGCCCCGATCCGCAGCGGCCGGGTGCCGTAGGCATTGCTCAGCCGCACCCGCAGCCGCGGGCCGCCCAGGCTGACACGCACCGTCTGGCGGAAGGTCTGGTCCTGCAGCGTGGCCGGGACCAGGGTCGGGAACAGGAAATCCGCGTTCCAGACCGGCTGCGGGCTGGCCTGCCAGCTGGCGACCCAGTGCGGGGCGGATGCGGCACTGGCGGCGCCGGACATGGCGAGCAGGGCGGTGGTGGTGAGCTGGCTCAAGCGGTTCATCGGGCAGTCCCGAGTGGAGGGACCGCCATGGTGATTCCGTGCTTATCTGTGAACTAGACTGCGCACGGACAATCATCTGTGAACTGGATTCATCGCCATGGCGCGACCCGACATCAACCGATCCGGCGAACTGGAAGTGTTCGTGCGGGTGATCGAGACCGGTGGCTTTTCCGCTGCGGCCCGCACGCTGGACATGACCCCGTCGGCGGTGAGCAAGCTGGTGGCGCGGCTGGAGCAACGGCTGGGCACGCGCCTGCTGCAACGCTCCACCCGCCAGCTGCAGCTGACCCCGGAAGGCTGCGCGTTCTACGAGCGTGGCCTGCGCGTGCTGGCCGACCTGGACGAGGCCGAGCGTTGTGCCAGCGCCCATGCCGAGCCGCGCGGGCGGCTACGGGTCAACTCCAACGTGCCGTTTGGCCGCCATTTCCTGTTGCCGCTGCTGCCGGCGTTTCTTGAGCGTAACCCGCAGGTGGGCGTGGACCTGACCCTCAACGACGAGGTGATCGACCTGCTGGAGCAGCGCACCGATGTGGCAGTGCGGGCCGGGCCGCTGAAGAGCTCCAGTCTGGTGGCGCGACGGCTGGGCGCGACGCGGATGATGATCGTGGCTGCACCGGCCTACGCGCAGCGGCACGGGCTGCCACGCACTGCCGAGGAGCTGCAGTCGCACAACCGGCTGGACATCGGCCATGCCCGTGCGATGCAGGGGTGGCCGTTGCTGCAGGAGGGGCGCGAGCGGATGCTGCTGCCCAGTGGCAATGCCCGCGCCAGCAACGGCGATGCGCTGCGCCAGCTGGTGCTGGGCGGGCTGGGCATGGCGCGGCTGGCGGCATTCCAGGTGCAGGAGGACATTGCTGCCGGGCGCTTGCTGCCGGTGTTGGAAGAGGCCAATCCCGGTGACCTGGAAGAGGTGCACGCGGTGTTCCTCGGGCAGGGCGGTTACCTGCCGCTGCGAGTGCGCGCGTTCCTCGATTTCCTGGTGGAGAACGTGGATCTGGCGCGGCCGTTGGGGTGATACGGGTAGTGCCGGCCGCTGGCCGGCAACCTCACGATCATCGTCCACCGGTGTTGGGTTGCCGGCCAGC
>NZ_JBHHMJ010000562.1:0-3100 GCF_042136455.1 Stenotrophomonas sp. 3diitr2024 | reverse complement strand
CGTTGGCGCCATGGATGGCGCCATCGAGCCCCCATGGATGGGTTTACGGCGTGTCCTGCCTGCCCCGCCCGGCCTGCCCAGCACGTAAAAACCCAGAGCCATGGACACCGCTGTTGCTGTTGCCCTGGCTTGAAACGGGTGCCGGGCAGCGCCCTGCCGGGTATCCTTTCCCTCTGATGTCCGACCTTGTCCATGCCAGCCGCGAAGCCCTCAGCGAAGGCGGCGCGCTCGCCTCGCATCTGGATGCCTTCGTCCCGCGTCCGGCACAGCTGCACCTGACCGCTGCCATTGCTGATGCGCTGCAGCAGCGGGACCTGCTGCTGGCCGAGGCCGGTACCGGCACCGGCAAGACCTTCGCCTATCTGGTGCCGGTGCTGCTGTCCGGGCTGCGCACCATCATCTCCACCGGTACCCGCGCGCTGCAGGACCAGCTCTACCACCGCGATCTGCCGCGCGTGCGCCAGGCGCTGGGCGTCGGCCTGCGCAGCGCGCTGCTGAAGGGGCGCGCGAACTACCTGTGCCGCTATCGACTGCAGCAGGCGCGGGGCGAGCCGCGGTTTTCCAGTCCCGAACAGGCCGCGCAGTTCCAGCGCATCCTGGCGTGGTCCGGCCGCTCGGAGTTCGGTGACATCGCCGAGCTGGAGGGCCTGGCCGATGACTCGCCGCTGCTGCCAATGGTCACCTCCACTGTCGACAATTGTCTGGGCACCGATTGCCCATTCTGGGACGACTGCTTCGTGGTGCGCGCACGGCAGCGTGCGCAGGCCGCCGACGTGGTGGTGGTCAACCACCACCTGCTGCTGGCCGATCTGGCACTGAAACAGGACGGCTTCGGCGAGTTGCTGCCGGGGGCGCAGGCCTTTGTCATCGACGAGGCACACCAGCTGCCCGAACTGGCAGCGCAGTTCTTCGGCGAAGGTTTCGGCATGCGCCCATGGCAGGAACTGGGTCGCGACTGCCTGGCTGAAGCGCGCGGCGTAGGGGGCGCACAATCGGCGCTGCAGGAGCCGGTCGACCAGTTGCAACAGGCGTTGCCGGCGTTGCGTTCGGCGATGGAGGGGCTGCCGCCGCGTGGTACGCAGTGGCGTGCGCTGGCCATGCCACAGGTCCGCGACGGCTTCGATACGGTGATGGCCGGCCTGGTGGCGCTGGAGCAGGCACTTCAACCGCTGCGCGAATCGGCGGCGGGTCTGGACGCCTGCCATGCGCGGGCGCGCGAGGCGGTGTCGCGGTTACAGCGCTGGCTGGGCGATGATGAACCCACCCTCGATTTCGATGCCGATCCGGCGGACCACGCCAGTGCCGCCGATGTGCTCTGGTACGAGCTCACGCCGCGGGGTTTCCGCTGCCAGCGTACGCCGATGGATGTGTCCGGCCCGCTGCGCGAGCATCGCGAGCGCAGCCGCGCGGCATGGATCTTCACCTCGGCCACGCTGACCGTGGGCAATGGATTCGACCACATCGCCACGCGCTTGGGCCTGGACGATCCGCATACCCTGGTCCAGCCGAGTCCGTTCAACTGGCCCGAGCAGGCGTTGTGCTACCTGCCGGAAGGCCTGCCTGATCCGGCCGCACGGGGCTTCGGAACCGCGCTGATCCAGACCCTTCGGCCGGTGCTGCAGGCATCGCAGGGCAGGGCATTCCTGTTGTTCGCCTCGCACCGTGCATTGCGCGAGGCCGCCGAGGCACTGCGCGACGGGCCATGGCCGTTGTTCGTGCAGGGTGAGGCACCGCGCGCGACGCTGCTGCAGCGCTTCCGTGAATCGGGCAATGGCGTGCTGCTGGGCTCGGCCAGTTTCCGCGAGGGCGTGGACGTGGTCGGCGAAGCGCTGAGCGTGGTGATGATCGACAAGCTGCCGTTCGCGGCACCGGACGATCCGGTGTACGAGGCGCGCCTGGAGGCGATCCGCAGCCAGGGCGGCAATCCGTTCCGCGACGAACAGTTGCCGCAGGCGGTGATCGCACTGAAGCAGGGTGTCGGTCGCCTGATCCGCAGCGAAAGCGACCGTGGCGTGCTGGTCCTGTGCGATCCGCGCCTGCTCAACCGTGGCTATGGCCGGGTCTTCCTGGATTCACTGCCACCCTTCCGCCGCACCCGCAGCCTGGCCGATGTGCAGGCCTTCTTTACGCCACAATGGGGGCCCGTGGCTGATGATCCGGCTGACCCGGCCGCTGTCGCGCCGGGCCCGGAGCCGGCTCCCGGTGCCACGTTCCCCCTGTTCTGACCTGATCTGATGAAACTGCTCGCCTTTGAAACCGCCACCGAAGCCTGCTCCGTTGCCCTGCATGTCGATGGGCAGGTGCTGGAACGCTTCGAGATCGCCCCGCGCCGGCATGCCGACCTGAGCCTGCCATGGGCCGAGGCGCTGCTCGCCGAAGCCGGCATCGGCCGTCGCCAGCTCGACGGCATCGCGCTCAGTCGCGGCCCGGGGGCGTTCACCGGTGTGCGCCTGGCGATCGCCATCGCCCAGGGCATCGCGTTGGCGTTGGACCGCCCTCTGCTGCCGGTTTCGACGCTGCAGGTGCTGGCGCTGCGGGCACCGGTGGAAGAAACACAGATCCTGTCGGCAATCGATGCCCGGATGGGTGAACTCTACGTCGCGCGCTTCGAACGCGTCGACGGCCTGCCGGTCGCGCGCGATGCCGAGCGCGTCTGCGCGCCCTGCGTGGTGACGTTGCCGGAAGGAATGTCGGCCTACGGTGTCGGTACCGGTTTCGGCGCGGGCGACGGCGCGCTGGTGGCACAGTTGGGCAGTGGCCTGCGCGGTTTCGATGCCGCGGCATTGCCGCGGGCGTCGGACGTGCTGGCACTGGCGGTGCCGGCGTTCGCGCGTGGCGAGGCGATCGCACCGGAGAAGGTCGAGCCGGCGTACCTGCGCGACAACGTGGCATTGACCCTGGTCGAGCAGCAGGCCGCGCGCGAGGCAAAGGCGAAAGCCAACGGTTGAGCCCCTCGTGGCGGACGGTAGAGTCGACTGTTAGTTGTGATCTCTCGGTAGGTTGTTCATCCGGGGCATCTTTGGAAAATGGTGGTTACCACACCTATCCAGTCCCCAAAGAGCCCGGATGAACCATCATAAAAATGCCCGTTTGACGCCGT
>NZ_JBHHMJ010000539.1:0-19094 GCF_042136455.1 Stenotrophomonas sp. 3diitr2024 | reverse complement strand
GTTGGCGCCATGGATGGCGCCATCGAGCCCCCATGGATGGGTTTACGGCGTGTCCTGCCCACCCACACCGCTCCGCCGTCCCACGGATAGCCGCTGTTGCTGTTGCTTCGGCCGTTGCTCTGGCTCGTAGCGGGTGCAGGGCGCAGCCCTGCCGACCCCCCTCAAATGTCTGTGGGAGCCAGCCCGTACTGCTCGGCAAAGCGCTTGCTGAAACTGGCCGCAGAGCGGTAGCCCGCGCGTGCGGCCACGGTCTTCAGCGGCAGGTCGGTGGTGTAGAGCAGCTGCATGCCATGCGCCAGCCGGGCCTCGGTGAGCAGCTGGCGCAGGCTGGTGTCCTCGGCGGCGAGCCGACGGCGCAAGGTCGCGCCGCTCAGCGCGAACAGCGCTTCCACATCGCGCGATTGCCAGTCGCGAGCGGGTTCAGCGGCGATGCGGTCGCGGATCTGTTCGCCCAGGCTCGGCGCCTGCGGCAGCAGCAGGTTGCCGTGGCCCTGCCGGCACAGGGTCAGTACCAACGAGGCCAGGGCCAGCCGCGCTTCGCTGTAACGGCCGTCCTGCAGCGATTGCCGCCACTGGCGCAGCACCGCGCCATGATCGATCAACGGCAGCCGCGCCATCGCATGACCGGCGGCGGGAAGCTCCCCGCTCCACAGCGTGCGTGCGGCCGCCAGCACTTCGGCACACAGCGGCACGATGGCGCTGAGGTAGCGGCCACTGCGTGGGTCGGGGGTGTTGACCACATCGATGCGGCAGCGCTGGGTCAGCAGCAGGATGTCGCCGGGCATGAACTCCAGCGACTGGTGCGCGGTACGCACCTGCTTGCGTCCTTCCAGCAGGATCGCAAACTGTGGTTGTGGAATCTCCACCGAGCTGGCGCCATGTTCGCGCCGAGCGGTGATGCACGCATAACCTTCGGCGCGTGCGCAGCCGGCCAGGCTGGCCATCTCGGCCAGCAGTGCGGTGGCCGGTGGCAGCATGGCGGTCATGACACGTGGGCACCGAACAGGCGACCGACGCCGGCCGCCGCGGCCATCGCCAATGCGCCCCAGAACATCACCCGGATCGCGCCGCGAACCGGCGGTGCGCCGCCGGCCCTGGCCGCCACTGCGCCGGTCAGGCACAGGCCGAGCAGGGTACTGGCCGTGGTCATCAGTGCGACCCTGTCGACCGGCGCGAGCAGGGCGGTCAGCACCGGCAGCGCCGCGCCACAGGTGAACGCACCGGCCGAGGCCAGCGCTGCCTGCAGCGGGCGGGCGCGCAGGGTATCGGTGATGCCCAGTTCGTCGCGGGCGTGGGCACCCAGCGCATCATGGGCGGTGAGCTGTTCGGCCACCTGCCGTGCCAGCGCAGGCTCCAGGCCGCGGTGGCGGTAGATCGCGGCCAGCTCCTCCAGCTCGCTGTGCGGATTTTCGCGCAGCTCGCGCTTTTCCATTGCCAGGTCTGCGTCCTCGGTGTCGGCCTGGGTCTGTACCGAGACGTACTCGCCGGCGGCCATCGACATCGCGCCGGCCACGGTGCCGGCCACGCCGGTGGCGAGGATGGTGGTAGCGGAGGCGCCGCCGGCGGCCACGCCGACTACCAGGCCGGCCACCGAGACGATGCCATCATTGGCGCCCAGCACGGCGGCACGCAGCCAGCCGACGCGCTCGGAGCGGTGCAGTTCGGGATGTCGTGAATGGCGGCTCATGTCGTTGAGTGTACGAGGGTCAAGAGGGCGTCGGTAGGATGCTGAAACCCGTCACCGTCGCATGACGCAACGGGGTGCCACGCTATAGTGCGCCCTTGCGATGGAAGGCCCCGGGCCCCACATCCCCTGCCACTGTCCAGCGAGCCACCCCCTTGTCGAGCCCCAGCCACGTCGCCGATACCCCCATTACCGACCGCTCGCAGCTGGTGGAGGTGATCGCCTCCGGCGAGAAACCCCGTGCGCAGTGGCGCATTGGTACCGAGCACGAGAAGTTCGGATTCCGCCTGGATGACCTGCGGCCGCCGACCTTCGAGGGCGAGCGTGGCATCGAAGCGCTGCTCAACGGCCTGGTCCGCTTCGGCTGGGAGCCGGTGCAGGAGAACGGCAACACCATCGCCCTGCTGCGCGATGGGGCCTCGGTGACGCTGGAGCCGGCCGGTCAGCTGGAACTGTCCGGCGCGGCGCTGGAGACCATCCACCAGACCTGCGTGGAGACCGGCACCCACCTCAACGAAGTGGCGCAGGTGGCTGGCGAACTGCAGTTGGGCTTCCTCGGCATGGGCTTCCAGCCCAAGTGGAAGCGCGACGAGATGCCGTGGATGCCCAAGGGCCGCTACAAGATCATGCGTTCGTACATGCCCAAGGTCGGTTCGCTGGGCCTGGACATGATGACCCGCACCTGCACGGTGCAGGTGAACCTGGACTACGCGACCGAGGCGGACATGGTGAAGAAGTTCCGCGTGTCGCTGGCGCTGCAGCCGATTGCCACTGCGCTGTTTGCCGATTCGCCGTTCACCGAAGGCAAGCCGAACGGCTACCTGAGCTATCGCTCGCACATCTGGACCGACACCGACGTCGATCGCACCGGCATGCTCGACTTCGTGTTCGAGGACGGCTTCGGTTACGAGCGCTATGTCGATTACCTGCTCGACGTGCCGATGTATTTCTCCTACCGCGATGGCATCTACCACGATGCCAGCGGGCAGAGCTTCCGTGATTTCATGCAGGCCAGGCTGCCGGTGCTGCCGGGCGCGCTGCCGACGCTGCGCGACTGGTCGGACCACATGACCACTGCGTTCCCGGAAGTGCGCCTGAAGAAGTACCTGGAAATGCGTGGTGCCGACGGTGGCCCGTGGAGCCGCCTGTGTGCGCTGCCGGCGTTCTGGGTGGGCCTGCTGTACGACGACACCGCACTGGATGCCGCCTGGGACCTGGTGCGCGACTTCACCCTGGCCGAGCGCCATGCGCTGCGCGATGGTGTACCGAAGCATGCGATGAATCTGCCGTTCCGCAACGGCACGGTGCGCGACCTGGCCCGCGAGGCGGTGAATATTTCGGTGGAAGGCCTCAAGCGCCGTGCGGCGCGCAATGCCGATGGCCAGGACGAGAGCAAGTTCCTGGACGTGCTTCAGGAGATCGTCGAATCCGGGCTGACCCCGGCCGAGCGCAAGCTGGCGCTGTTCCATGGCCGCTGGCACGGCGATGTCGATCCGGTGTTCCGCGAGTTCGCGTATTGATGATGTTGGGTGGGTGCCGACCTTGGTCGGCACGCGATGAAAAAAACCCCGGCATTGCCGGGGTTTTTCATTTTCACACCTGCCTTGGATCAGGCTGCGTTCTTCATCGTCGCCATGTCGATCACGAAGCGGTAGCGCACATCGTTCTTCGCCATGCGTTCCCAGGCTTCGTTGACGTTCTTGATGTCGATCATCTCCACATCGCTGACGATGCCGTGCTCGGCACAGAAGTCCATCATTTCCTGGGTTTCGGCCATGCCGCCGATCGCCGAGCCGGTCAGGTGCTTGCGGCCGAAGATCACGCTGCCACCGGTCAGCGGCGGGTCCAGCTCGGTCAGCACGCCGACCAGGCACATGGTGGCCTCGCGCT
Organism: Stenotrophomonas sp. 3diitr2024; assembly: GCF_042136455.1. Classification (NCBI taxonomy): domain Bacteria; kingdom Pseudomonadati; phylum Pseudomonadota; class Gammaproteobacteria; order Lysobacterales; family Lysobacteraceae; genus Stenotrophomonas; species Stenotrophomonas sp. 3diitr2024. Next base: position 15,520 of record NZ_JBHHMJ010000539.1, on the reverse strand, counting down.
TGAGCAGGCCCATGTAGGGGTTGGTGTCATGGCCGACCGGGATGGTGTTGAGCAGGAAGTCGAAGCTGCCAGCGTGCGCCTTCATCTGCGCGGCGTCGCGCGAGACCAGCACTTCATCGGCGCCCAGGCGCTTGGCGTCGGCACCCTTTTCAGGCGTGGTGGTGATCATCACCACGTGCGCACCGAGCGCCTTGGCGAACTTCACGCCCATGTGGCCGAGGCCACCCAGGCCGATCACGCCGACCTTCTGGCCCGGGCCGACTTTCCAATGGCGCAGCGGCGACCAGGTGGTGATGCCGGCGCACAGCAGCGGCGCGGCGGCCTTCAGGTCGAGGGTGTCGGACACCTTCACCACGAAGCGCTGCTCGACCACCACGTGGTCGGAATAGCCGCCGTAGGTCGGTGCACCGCTTTCGCGTTCACGGCCGTTGTAGGTCCAGGTCGCGCCTTCGGCGCAGTACTGCTCCAGGTCGTGCTCGCAGGCATCACAGTGGCGGCAGGAATCGACCATGCAGCCGACGCCGGCGTGGTCGCCGACCTTGAAGCGGGTGACGTTGCTGCCGACTTCGGTGACGCGGCCGATGATCTCGTGGCCCGGCACCATCGGATAGATCGAGCCACCCCAGTCGTCGCGGGCCTGGTGCAGGTCGGAGTGGCAGATGCCGCTGTAGAGGATCTCGATGCGCACATCGTCAGGGCCGACCGCGCGGCGTTCGAACTCGTACGGAATCAGCGGGTCGGTATGTGAATGGGCGGCGTAACCACGGGCGAGGGACATGGGGAATCCTTGGCAGGGTTTGTCGAAAGGCGTTTTACAATACGCCCCGTTCCCAGCGGCAAGAAGCGCGGATATCGGCATGATTCATCAAGTGGAACTGCACAATCATGGCCACTGACAACCTGACCCACCTGGCCGCGTTCGCCGCGGTTGCCCGTCATCGCAGTTTCCGCCGTGCCGGTGCTGAGCTGGCCCTGTCGACCTCGGCGGTGAGCTATGCGATCCGCGCACTGGAGGAACGGCTGGGGGTCGGCCTGTTCCATCGCACCACCCGCAGCGTGGCCCTGACCGAGGCAGGGCAGCGCCTGCTGGAACGCCTGCAGCCGGCGCTGGGGCAGGTGCATGACGCGCTGGAAGAGATGAACCAGTTCCGCGCTGCGCCGGCGGGGTTGCTGCGGATCAATGCGACGCGGGCGGCGGTGGCGACCCAGCTGGGGCCGCGGCTGGCGCGCTTCCTGCACGCCCATCCGGACGTGCGGGTGGAGCTGACCGAGAACGATGGCCTGGTCGACATCGTCGCCGAGGGTTACGACGCCGGCGTGCGCCTGCATGAGTTCGTGCCCGAGGACATGGTGGCGGTGCCGATGGGGCCGCCGCTGCGCGGCTTGATCGTCGGTTCGCCCGAGTACCTGCGGCGCCGGCCGGCACCGCAGCATCCGCGTGATCTGGCGGCACACGAGTGCATCCGCTTCCGCTTCGCCAGCGGGCATCTGTACAAGTGGCAGTTCGAGCGTGCTGGGCAGGCGCTGGAAATCGACGTGCCGGGGCGGCTGACACTGGGCGAGCAGGGCACCGTGGTCGGCGCAGTGCTCGATGGCATCGGCCTGGCCTATGTGCTGGAAGACACCGCACGGCCCTACATCGAATCGGGGCAGATGGTGGCGGTGCTGGAAGACTGGAGCGAACCGTTCGCCGGCTTCGCGCTGTATTACCCGAAGCAGCGGCAGATGCCTGGTGCGCTGCGTGCGTTCGTGGATATGCTGCGGGAGTGATGTGAAAGGCGTGGAGGAGATTCTTGCTGGGATGCAATGTGCGAATCCCGAGACAGATTCACCTTGGCATTCACAAGCACGCTCTCGGCTATCGAGCGCGTTTCCGGTCGGGTCACCTGTCTGCGCGTTTGTGTTTGCGAGTGAGGGTTAGGGTTAGGTTCCAGTACTGGCCAGGACGTGTACTCGGAAGGTCACTCGAAAATATCCGCTTGAACTGAAGCAGAGTGGCTAACAAGTCCTTCGTTGTCGGAGTTGGGAATCGCTCGCAACGTAGCCCACATACGATCAAAGTGGGGCGAAGCAGGCAAGATGTATGGACGTCATCGCGCGTCATAGCTCGCGTGGTGTAAGCGGCGCTGCTGGAAATTGTTCACTTTCAAATATCAAAAGATGTATTGACTTGCCATGAGTGTCTTGATCTACTCCATACGAACCTTCGGCATGGACTGTACGAATGGCGCTTTTCAGGGACGAAGTCATTGCAGCAAAGCGAATGCAGCAGAGAGGTGCTCTGCTCGTCGCGACGCCACCTTCAGTTCGATGGATCGCCATTGCTGGTGTGGTTTTTCTTGCCGCCATCGTCGCCGTCCTTTTTTTTGCGGACTACACCAGGCGTGAGAGGGTTGGCGGTGAGCTTGCATCCTCGGATGAAGGGCAGAACGCGCTGTCGCGCGTTTCAGGCGTTGTGACGCATGTTCTTGCCCGTGAAGGGCAGGCGGTGAAAAGCGGGCAGGAAATAGCGCGTATTTCATTAGACGTCGGTGGTGATGGAGGCATCGGCGCCTATGCTGAGGTACGGCGGAAGCTGCAACAGCAGCATGAGCGCCTTAGGGCAGAAATCGACGATAAGGTCCAGCTTCAGAAAGGGGAGCAGGAAGCGTTGCGGCAGCGTGCTCGCAATATCTCTTCACGTATTGCTGCGTTCGACAGAGAAATTGAGTTGCAGCAAAGCCTTATAGCCAGTGCCAGCGCACGGTTAGAACGGTTCAAGCCGTTGGTGAAGGAAGGGTATGTATCCGGAATGCAGATGGAACAGCAGGAAGCTGCTGTCGTCCAGGCCAAGACAAGCTTGTCCTCGTTGCAGCGTGAGCGCCTTCAGTCTGGCCAGGATCTGGCCACGGTAAACAGCCAGATTCGACAGTATCCACAGCAGAGTCGTAATGATCGTAGTGAAGTCGAGCGGACATTGATTGGCCTCGAACAGGAGTTGGCCAAGAACGAAGCGCAGCGCGAAGTTGTTATTCGTGCTGCCCGGGATGGAATGGTCGTCAATTTGTTGATTGCTGATGGCGTATCGGTTGTTGCGGGGCAACCTTTGTTCCAGATTGTGCGTCCGGGCTCGCCGCTTGAGGCACGGCTGTTCGTTGAAAGTCGCGCAGTAGGTCTTCTGCAGGCAGGGCAGCGCGTTGTCATGCGCTATCCCGCATTCCCATATCAGAAGTTCGGACAGCAGTGGGGGACAATAAAATCAGTCTCGACCAAAGGGTTGCGTGCGGCCGAGTCAGCAGTGTTCACTGACAATCCCGGTCAGCGTGAGAAGATGGCTCCGCTCTATCAAGTGGTTGTTGCCCTTGATGACCAGAGCATCGCAGCAGGTGGAGGCCATCTCGCCTTGCGCTCTGGTATGCAGGTCGAAGCAGATCTGCTGATTGAACGACGGAAGATCGTGTCGTGGCTGCTTGATCCCCTGGCAGGGATGCAGAAGCGCATGGCAAATGGTAGCGAAGCGCGATGACGGTCATGCCGCCTATCGATCTGCGCCTACTGAGTCGAACACGAGGTGTTCTGCCGCAGATCATGCAATCAGAATTAGCCGAATGTGGTCTTGCATGCATCGCAATGATCGCGCGCTATCACGGGCATGACGTTGACATGCTCGCACTTCGGCGAAAATTCCCTGGATCGCTCAAGGGGGTTGATCTTGCCCGACTTGTGGAGATGGCTGCGGCGCTGGATCTTTCCGCCCGAGCACTGCGCATCGAGCTCAACGATCTGAAGCGGGTGCAGGGGCCCTGTATTCTGCACTGGGATCTTGACCATTTTGTGGTCCTCAAGCAGGCCACACGATCCGGGATTGTCATCCATGATCCAGGTTTCGGAGTCCGTTCACTGACATGGGATGAGGCGTCGCGGTCCTTTACTGGGATTGCTCTGGACGTTCAGCCATCCACGTCATTCGAGGCGATCAGTGATCGCGTACATATTTCCATCGCTGCTCTGGTGGGAAGAGTTGCGGGAATCAAGCGTGCGCTGGGATTCATCGCGCTGCTTGCATTAGTTCTTGAAGTTTGTGTGATCGCGGCGCCATTCTACGCGCAATGGGTTGTGGATCAGGTGCTTCTGAGTGCCGATAGGGACTTGCTGACGGTCCTGTTTGTTTCATTCATATTGCTTTCGCTGTTCCAGGTGGTCTTCTTTGCCGCGCGGAGCTGGGCGGTAGTCTGGTTTGGCGCCAATTTGAATCTGCAATGGAGTGGCCGCGTTTTCGGGAAGCTTCTGGAGTTGCCGTTGTCATGGTTTTCCAGGCGCCATGTCGGTGACGTCATGTCAAGATTTGCATCTATGCAGTCGATTCAGCGGACTATATCCACTCAGTTTGTCGAGGGCATTCTGGATGGAGTGATGTCGCTCGCAATCCTGGCAATCCTGATGGTGTACAGCATCAAGTTGACCGCCGTTGTTGTGGGCTTCTTTGCGATCTACTTGCTATTGCGCTATGGAATTTTCGGATGGATGAGGCGGGCGACGGAGGAGCAGGTCGTTCAAGCCGCAAGACTGCAGTCCGAGCTGATGGAAGCCGTGCGTGGAGCTCAATCAATCAAGTTGAATGGCAGTTACGCCGAAAGGCGTTCCAGATTTGCCAATGTTCTTGTAGCGACGACGAATCGTGATGTCGAGGTTCAGAAGATCGGGGTGATCTACAATTCCGTACGCCAATGGCTGATTATGGCGTCAAGAATTTTTATCATCTGGATTGCTGCGACGCAGGTTCTGGACGGCAGCTTCAGTACAGGCATGCTGGTTGCGTTTGTCGCCTACGCAGACATCTTCGCGACGCGCGTGTCGCAGCTGATTGATCGGATCATGGAATGGCGCATGCTCGGTCTGCATGCAGAGCGGGTCGCAGACGTAGTGCTCTCTGAGCCTGAGGCAGATCTGGTCACTGAGCACGCCGGTAGCATTCCAGATTTTTCGCTACAACTGCGATCAGTTGGTTTCCGTTACGCGCCCGCTGAGCCACGTGTTCTCGACGGGCTTGATCTCTATGTCGAGGAGGGGGAGTCGGTCGCGTTGGTGGGTCCTTCCGGTTGCGGCAAGTCGACGCTGGCGCGCATCATGCTTGGTTTGATTCAGCCTGAAGATGGTCAGGTTCTGCTTGGTGGGATCGATATCAGGCATATTGGCCTTCAGAAATATCGAAGCTTCGTTGGTGCGGTCATGCAGGACGATCAGCTGTTTGCTGGCTCAATTGCCGACAACATCGGATTCTTCAGTCATTCGGCAGATCCCGAGCGAGTGGAGCAGGCCGCGCGCTTGGCTGCCGTTCACGAGGACATAGTGCGCATGCCGATGGGATACGGCAGCCTTGTAGGGGATATGGGATCGGCGCTTTCCGGTGGTCAGAAGCAACGGATTCTGCTCGCGCGCGCGCTGTACCGACGTCCCAGGGTGCTGATCCTGGATGAAGCGACTAGTCACCTCGATGTTGATCGTGAGGCGGAGGTCAACCGCGCCATCGCTGGTCTGCGTATTACTCGAATTATCGTTGCGCATCGTCCGGAGACCATTCGGAGTGCTGATCGCGTAATTGAGTTTCCCGCAGGAGTTAGCTGCGGACCAAGACGATCTTCGCGGGCATGATGCCTGTGTAGACGTGCTCCCCTTGCGGATGGGGGGATTTCAATACCACCGCAACCAGAAAAGGAACTGACCATGTCTGACAAGAACGTTTCGATCAAGCCGCTGGGTCTGGAAATGGCACGCGAACTGAGCACCGAAGAGTTGATGAATGTCGGCGGTGGTGCCTTGGAGGCTGCTCCGGCATCGACTGGCAGTGCTGGCGGCAAAGTTACCAGCGGCGGCGACTGGGAAGTCAACGTCGGTATCGACTGGTAATCGCTTTCTGAGTTCTTGGTAAAAGCACTCCCCCTGCCAGATGGTGGGGGGGGGGGCGGGGACACTGAGGAGCTGTAATGATGGAACCGGTTCACGTCATCATTGGAAATTCGGAGGACATCCATGCCGTGTCCGTGGCATGGGCGCTTGAACGCGCCGGTGCGCGCGTTCTGTTGTGGGATGGGATCGGCATGCATGATGAGGCTGTCATGGTCCATACGATCGGCGACTCAGGATCCATTCTAAGGATAGGTGGGGACACCGTTCGCGATGTGAAGTCGCTGTGGTTCAGGAGGCCCGTACCGTACCAGCCCTTGGCTGATCTCGATCCGGCTTCCGTAAAATTCGTGGACAATGAACTGAAAAGCGCACACGGCTCATTGGCAGCGGCGCTTCGTTTGAGATCTTCGCTCACGATAGGTGACTGGCATCCTACCGACGCCTCAACCAAAGGGCTCCAGCTTGAAGTTGCTTTATCTTGCGGCTTTCGCATTCCAGATACCTTGATCACGAACGATCCGGTAGAAGTCGCAGACTTTCGTACAAGGCAGCCTGCGGTTCTGGTGAAGCACTTCACCCCACACTTCTGGTCCAGTGATAGGGAGCGGAAAGGCTGGCAATGCGGACCCGTGATCATTCCTCGAGATCGATCGCTTGATGATGCTGGCGTTCGAGTCTGCCCGGCGATCTACCAGGCAGTGGTCGACAAAGTGTTCGATCTGCGGGTTACAGTGATTGGACGGCGCATGTTCACCGCGAGAATTGTTCGCCACGATGGTGTTTCGCCACTTGACTGGAGGCCGGGTTCAGTGAGGCCGGGTGAGTTGGTCATGGATCGGTATGAGCTGGATGAACGGACCCAGGCGGCGATCGGTTTGCTGATGGACAAATTGGATTTGCGCTATGGTTGTGTGGACTTGGCGGTTGATTCCCGGGGGGACACGTTCTTCTTCGAGATCAATACTGGTGGCCAGTTCCTGTTCATCGATGACTACATTCCCGAGATGAATCTACTAGGAGAGATGGCGGGGTTCCTCTTGGCCGGTTCCATGGAGTACGAAGCTGTACCATCGTCGGTGGCGAATCTTGCTGCTTTCGAAAGCAGTGATCGTTGCGCTGAACTTTGTTCAGCGGTGCGCCGTTTCGGGCAAAGCGACCGCATGATTACTCGTGTGGACACGAGCGCAGCAGAGGCCGCATGAGGCGGTTTGGTCTGTTGGGGTGGGTACTTGTGCTCAGCAGCAGCCCTGTCTGGGCTGTTGACCTAAGTCAGGCGATGCATGCGTGCCCCGGGGCGGCGGCTTTCATTGAAGCTCAAGTTGCTCAGCAGCGGGCCGCATTGTCTGTGGGGCCTTCTGTAGTGTCGGACAACGTTAGGCGGGAGCGGCTGCTGGCGTTGCAGGATGAGGACCAAAGACTCTATGAGAGATTGGCGTCCGGATCTATTGATGTAACTGCATTGATGCCGGTGAAGGAGCGACACCTGAGCTATCTGCGTCAGGAACTTGGTGATTCAGTGGCAATCCCATCTGTGGGGGAAGTGGGGAGGGATGGCCTCGCTGCGCTCTGGTTGCTTGTTCAGCATGCAGATGATGATCCGTCGTTGCAAGCAAAAGCGTTGGCGAATTTCGAGCCTTTGGTGAAGCGAGGTGAACTGGACGCGAGCAAGTTTGCTCTCCTCTCAGACAGAGTGCTTCTCGCTTCCGGTAAGCCCCAGCGTTTCGGAACCCAGTTACGGTCTCTGGAAACAGGCGAGCCACTGAAGTTGGATAGTCCTGCATCGGTCGAGCGTGAGCGAACTGCGCTTGGTCTGATGAGCCTGGAGGACTATCGCTGTATCAGCGATCAGCTGTACAGAAGCGCCCGTTGAAGGCAGGGAATTCAACAGTTCGCAGATGGTGCAGGATGACGGCTGGCACTGGCCGATATTTGCACTGGACTGATCGGGTCCATCAATCTGCTTGCTGAATCTCATCGGCGCTCTCCGTAACTGCTGTATCCATTGATGAAGAACGGAAGGGAGAACGAGGATGTCTAGCGGAGATAGGAAGTTGAAGCCCCTAGGCCTTGAGATGGCCGTGGAGATTGATATGAATGTGCTTTCATGTATTGGAGGTGGAAGGTCCAATTCGACTACAACGACGGTCAGTGTAGGGTTGTCAACCGAAGGCGGAGATCTTGGTGACGTCAACATCAGTTTCGATTGACGAGGCGGGGCGCGTCGCGTTCTCCGAAGCAGCGTCAGATAGCCGGCGCGCTGCGCGCGTTCATGGACATGTTGCGGGAGTGAGTTGCAGTAGATGATGCAGCGCCGCTGTCAGGCATGCGTGGATGGGTTCTGCTACGGCCCCTGCAATACCCGCGCCAACAACGCCAGGCACTCACGCAGGTGCACATCCACCGGCGTATCCTCGGCCACCACCCCGATCACGCGCTCGCGCAGCGGTTCGGCCACGGCCATTGCCAGGATCAGTCGCGCCATGCGCGCGGAATCCCCCTCACGCAGCAGCCCACGCTGCTGCTGCCGTTTCAGCCAGTCGGCCAGCAGCGCACGGCCGCGCTCGATGCCGTTGTCCAGGTAGGCCTGCAGCAGCGCCTGCTTGCCGGGAAAGTCCGTGGCCAGCAGCCGGAACACCTGCACCGCCTGCGCCGACAGCGCCTGCGCACACACCGCCTGCAGGATGTCCTGCAGCAACGGCAGCACCTCGTCGGTGTCGTGCGCATCGCGCTGCAGCTGCGGCGCGAAGCCATCGGTCCATTCGCGCACCGCCAACCCGACCAGTTCCTCGCGGTTGCTGGCGTGGCGGTACACGGTCTTCTTCGCCACCCCGGCATGCGCCGCCACCGCTTCGATGGTGGTGGCCTCGTAACCCTGTGCCAGCAGCAGCTCCAGCGTGGCCTGCAGCACGGCGTGGCGGACTTCGGCTTCCGGTCGCGCGGGACGTCCACGGCGGCGGGCGGGGGCGACTGGATCGGGCAGGGCGGTGCTGTTCATTGCACCCATCTTACCGCACCCGATCAATTGCGAAACGTTTAGCGTTTCCGTATTATCGAGTCTCCCAACCGCAGGAGACCCCCATGGATACCGCTGTGAACGCCCGTGCCTGGCTGGACCACCACGATCTGCTGGACCCGGCACCGATGCACTTGGAGACGGGTATCCAGCGTCGCGAAGACGGCACCCTGCTGGTGGCATCCGGTCGATCATGTCGAGCACCGCGGCTGGGACGCGGCCTGGCAGCGAGGGCGCAGCTACCACGGCGCCAGCATCCATGCGGTGGAATCGCTGGCTGACATCCCGCCGGTGGCGGCACGCCTGAAGTTCCATGACCCGCGCACGTTGCTGGTGCCCGAGCGCCTGCAGGCGGCGCAGGATGCAGGTGACCTGTCGGCGGTGATCGCCGCGCGCATCGGCTTCGGTGACCACGTGCGCCTGGATGCAAACGGTGATCCCTGCGATGGGCAGATGCTGCACGTGGCGCGCGATACGCCGTTTGGCTGCGTGCTGCGCAGCCGCTTTGTGCTCGGCCTGGACAGCGCCGATCCGTACCGCGATGCCAGCGATGAGGTCGGCCTTGGCCTGCTCAAGCACTGCTATACGGAGTTCAGCTTCCTTTCGCGTCTGCTGCCATCGCTGTACTACGGCGAACGCGCCAATGGCGAGGCGGTGCCACTGCCATGGTGAACGACGCGCCGGTCATTCGACCAGCGCGTCGTAGCCTTCAGCACTGAACTGGATCAGGCAGAAGCCGTGGCCGAATGGATCGGCCAGCACGGCAATGCTGCCCCAGCGACGTTCGCGCACGGATTGTTCGAGCGTGGCCCCGGCCGCAACCGCACGGGCCAGTGCGGCCTGGATGTCATCCACGACCCAGTCCAGGTGCAGCGGCGTCCAGTGGCGCTCGTAGTCGCGCACGTCACCGTCCTCGGTGGCGGCGCTGCCGGCCTCGTTCTGCAGCAGATACAGCGGCGTGGGTCCACCGAGCAGTTCCACGGCGTCCGGGCCGAGGCGGCGGCCGATGCGCAGGCCGAAGGCTCGCATGTAGAAGTCTTCGGCAGCGGCGAGGTCGGGGACGTCGAGGTTGACGATGAACGCTGCGGTGGGCGTGTCCATGATCAGATCCGGTGGATGCGGGTGGGCAGTGTATGCCCCCATCCACGCATGGCGTGGATCTACTGTGCGCGTGGGTAATCGAGGTAGCCCGCCTCACCGCCACCGTAATAGGTGCTGCGGTCAGGCGTGGCCAGCGCGACGTCGTGCCGAAGGCGTTCGACCAGATCCGGGTTGGCGATGAAGGGCTGGCCGAACGCGGCCAGGTCGATGGTGCCCGCTTCGACCAGTTCAAGGGCGCGTTCGCGGGTCATGCCACCGGCCAGGATCACGGTGCCACCGTAGGCCTGCTTGAACTGCTTCAGGAACGCGCTGCCCAGCACCGATTCACCCTGCTGCAGGTTGTCGTTGAGGTGCAGGTAGGCCAGCCCGCGCTTGCCCAGTTCTTCAGCCAGGTACAGATAGGTGGCCTCGTTGTCGGGGTAGAACGGCATGTCGAAGGTGAGGTTGTTCGGCGCCAGGCGCACGCCGATGCGGTGTGCACCGATGCGTTCGGCCATCGCATCGACCGTCTCCAGGATCAGCCGCGCACGGTTGGGCAGTGAGCCGCCGTAGCGGTCGTCGCGCTGGTTGATGAGCGGGTTGAGGAACTGTTCGAACAGGTAGCCATTGGCGGCATGCAGCTCGATGCCGTCGAAGCCGGCGGCGATCGCGTTGTCGGCGCCCCGTGCGAAGTCAGCAATGATGCCGGGGATTTCGTCGGTGGCCAGCGTACGTGCCGGGGTGGGATCTGCGTGGCCGCGGCTGCCGTCTTCCAGATAGACGAACGAGGTGTTCTTCGGTGCGCTGGCAACCGGGCGCGTGCCGGCGCTGACCGGTTGCCCACCATCGGGCTGCAGCGAGGAATGCGACATGCGGCCCACGTGCCAGAGCTGGGCAAAGATCGTGCCCTGAGCGGCATGCACCGCCTCGGTGACCAGCGTCCAACCGGCCACCTGTTCGGCCGACCAGATACCCGGCACGTCGATGTAACCCTGGCCCTGCGGCGAGACCGGCGTGCCTTCGCTGATGATCAGGCCGGCGCTGGCACGTTGCCGGTAGTACTGCGCGGTGAGCTCATTGGCGACCGAACCGGGGTTGCGGGCACGGGTCATCGGGGCCATCGCGATGCGGTTGCGCAGGGCGGTGCCTGACAGGTCGAAGGGGTGGAAGAGGGCGGCGGTCATGTCGGTCATCTCGGTGCGGGGAGGCGCCAGCGGCGCGATGGACACAGGATGGCGTTGACATGCGGGTGCATAAAGCGCTTCGATTTCCCATTGAGCGGGACTATTTGTCCCCAATGGAGCGTGTAAAGATGTTGCCACTGGAATCCTTGAATGGCCTGGTGACCTTCGTCACCACGGCACGCTCGGGCAGCTTCACCGAAGCCGCCGATGCGCTGGGCATTTCGCGCTCGGCGGTGGGCAAGGCCATCGCGCGGCTCGAAGCGCGACTGGGCGTGCGCCTGTTCCATCGCACCACGCGGCGCATTGCGCTGACCAGCGATGGCGAGGCGTACTACGCCTCCTGCGCGGCGGCTCTGGAAGAGATTTCCGCGGCCGAGGCCTGCCTGGGGTCGGCCGGGCTGCCCAGCGGGCGGCTGCGCATCGACATGCCGTCCTCGTTCGGGCGGCTGGTGGTGCTGCCGGTGCTGCTGCGGCTGTGCCGGGAGTACCCGGACCTGCAGTTGACGATGACCTTCACCGATCACTTCATCGATCCGGTCGAGGAAGGCATCGACCTGCTGATCCGCTTCGGTGGGCTGCACCAGGCCGAGCATCTGGTGGCACGCCGGCTGGGGCGCCAGCGGCTGGTCACCTGTGCATCGCCAGCGTACCTGCAGGCACATGGCACCCCGCACACCGTTGAGGAACTGGCACAGCACCGCAGCATCGTCGGCTTCCGCCACGGCCAGCCGGTGGCGTGGCGGATCGGCAGTGATGATGCGGAAGGAACCTTCATTCCAAATGCGGCCTACCAGCTCAACGACGGTGACGCGGTGATCGACGCGGCCATCGCCGGGCTGGGTATCTGCCAGATGCCCATTTCACTGGTGCGCCGACATCTGGAATCCGGCGCGCTGCACTCGGTGCTGGACGCAGACATGCAGCGGCATATCGACATCCATGCGCTGTGGCCACCGACCCGCCACCTGCGGCCGAAGGTGCGCTATGTGGTGGATGAGTTGACCCGGTTGGCGGAAGAAGGTCTGTTTGATTGAGCCGAGGCATCAATAGTTGACGATCCGGAAGGACGTGTCTTCGCCTTCCTGCAGTGCTTCAAACACCTCAGCCAGAAGCACGATCAGATCGCGCCCATGTGCGGTGACGAAGTAGGTCGCCAGGCTGTCGATATCGGGAGCGATATCGTCTCCCCAAGGTGGGTGCTGGGTTCGATCCTCGAACGACCAGATGACACGGGCCGGCGGAATCTCGGCCAGCTCGCGGCGGACGATATGCAGTTCGGCCAGCGCGTCGGCAGCATCTGATTGCAGCAAGCTCCCGGCGTATAGCTGCTTCATGAGGATTGGGAAGCGACTTCCCCAGCCATCCGGTTCCAGGTTTCCGGCGATGGTCGAGAAAAAGGCATAGAGAAATGCCCCGGTACCGATCTCATCGGTGATGCGCCCGAGCTGGATGCCAATGCCCATTGCCTGGTTCCTGATTCTGCCGACCCTGGAGCTTGGCCGAGATGGCAGTGGCTGACACTGAAGAAATGTAAGTGTTTGATATCAATAGATTGAGTGCAACGCTTGCGGAAGCAAAAGGGGCCATTCCCGTCACTTTGAAGATTCTGTGTATACTATCCCCCAGTATAGTTCCGAGGTGGCTCCGCCATGCCGCACTCCCCCGAAGAGAAAAAGAAGGTCCTGGCCCGCGTGCGCCGTATCCGCGGCCAGTGCGATGCGCTGGACCGCGCGCTGGAAGCCGGTGCCGACTGTGGGCCGGTGCTGCAGCAGATCGCGGCCATCCGTGGCGCGGTCAACGGCCTGATGTCCGAGGTGATGGAGGCCCATCTGCGCGAGGAGTTCGGCCAGCCCGCGGCCTCTGATGAACAACGCGCCGAGCGCGTGCGCGACATGAGCGCGTTGATCCGCTCGTACCTGAAGTAAACGTTGGCGCAACGTAGCGCCGCGCATCCTGTTTCCCTTGTTTTCCTGGAGAATCCACCATGAAGTCCCGTGCCGCCGTCGCCTTTGGTCCCGGCCAGCCGCTGCAGATCGTCGAGATCGATGTCGCCCCGCCGAAGAAGGGCGAAGTGCTGGTCAGGATCACCCACACCGGTGTCTGCCACACCGATGCGTTCACCCTGTCCGGCGATGATCCGGAAGGCCTGTTCCCGGTGGTGCTGGGCCATGAAGGCGCCGGCATCGTGGTGGAAGTGGGCGAGGGCGTGACCAGCGTCAAGCCCGGCGACCACGTGATTCCGCTGTACACCGCCGAGTGCGGCGAGTGCCTGTTCTGCAAGAGCGGCAAGACCAACCTGTGCGTGGCCGTGCGCGCGACCCAGGGCAAGGGCGTGATGCCCGACGGCACCAGCCGCTTCAGCTACAACGGCGAGCCGCTGTACCACTACATGGGCTGCTCGACTTTCAGCGAGTACACCGTGGTGGCTGAAGTCTCGCTGGCCAAGATCAACCCGGACGCCAACCCGGAACACGTCTGCCTGCTTGGCTGCGGTGTCACCACCGGCATCGGCGCGGTGCACAACACCGCCAAGGTGCAGGAAGGCGACAGCGTGGCGGTGTTCGGCCTCGGTGGCATCGGCCTGGCCGTAATCCAGGGCGCGCGCCAGGCCAAGGCCGGCCGCATCATCGCGGTGGACACCAACCCGTCCAAGTTCGAACTGGCCCGCGAATTCGGTGCCACCGACTGCATCAACCCGAAGGACTACGACAAGCCGATCCAGCAGGTCATCGTGGAAATGACCACCTGGGGCGTGGACCACAGCTTCGAGTGCATCGGCAACGTCAACGTGATGCGCGCGGCGCTGGAATGCGCGCACCGTGGCTGGGGCCAGAGCGTGGTGATCGGCGTGGCCGGTTCGGGCCAGGAGATCTCCACCCGTCCGTTCCAGCTGGTGACCGGCCGCAAGTGGATGGGCACCGCCTTCGGTGGCGTGAAGGGCCGCAGCCAGCTGCCGGGCATGGTCGAGGATGCGATGAAGGGCGACATCGAACTGGCCCCGTTCGTCACCCACACCATGGGCCTGGACAAGATCAACGATGCCTTCGACCTGATGCATGAAGGCAAGTCGATCCGTTCGGTGGTCCATTACTGAGCCGCAGCGTGGGCTGGTTCGATGCCTTGCGCAGGCCGCGTGCGGAAGATCCGCGCGCGGCCCTGGTTGATCCGATCGAGCAGGCGTTGCGCGTGCTGGGTTGGGTCGAAGGCGTCGTGGGTCCGCCGCGCGCAGTGGACTCACCCTTCGGCATTGATGAAATGCCGTTCGAGCACTGGCTGGCGCAGGTGTTCCTGCCGCGCCTGCACGAAGCCCGCGCCGATGGCCAATGGCCACCGCGCAGTGACGTGGCGGTCGCAGCGTACCGCAACCTGGACGGCCAGCCTGGTGTCGAACCGCTGCTGCGCCTGCTGTCGCAGCTGGATGAGTTGATCAACACACGTGACGGCTGACGCCGGCACGCAGGAGAGTTCCATGGAACGTATTGAACACCGCGCCTGTTTCGGCGGTTGGCAGGATGTTTACCGCCATCGTTCGACCACGCTGGGCTGCGACATGCAGTTCGCCGTGTACCTGCCGCCGCAGGCGGAAACGCAGAAGCTGCCGGTGCTGTATTGGCTGAGCGGGCTGACCTGCACCGAGCAGAATTTCATCACCAAGGCCGGTGCGCAGCGCTATGCAGCCGAGCACGGCGTAATCATCGTCGCGCCGGATACCAGCCCGCGCGGTGATGACGTGGCCGATGCCGAGGGCTATGACCTGGGCAAGGGGGCGGGGTTCTACCTCAACGCCACCCGTGCACCGTGGGCGAAGCACTACCGCATGCATGACTATGTGGCGCAGGAACTGCCGGCGCTGATCGAGGCGAACTTCCCGGTCACCGGGGCGCGTGGCATCAGCGGCCACTCGATGGGTGGCCATGGTGCGCTGGTGATCGCGCTGCGCAACCCGGGGCGCTACCGCAGTGTGTCGGCGTTCTCGCCGATCGTCGCGCCCAGCCACGTACCGTGGGGGCAGAAGGCGTTCACGGCTTATCTGGGCGACAACCCAGCCGACTGGGCGCAGTGGGACGCGTGTGCGTTGCTGGCGACGGCCAGCGAGCGCCTGCCGTTGCTGGTCGACCAGGGCGAGGCGGACGAGTTCCTGCAGACCCAGCTGCAGCCGCAGCGCCTGCAGGAGGCCTGCGCCGCAGCCGGCCATCCGCTGACCCTGCGCCTGCAGCCGGGCTACGACCACAGCTACTATTTCATCGCCAGCTTCATCGGCGAGCACGTCGCCCACCACGCTCGCGCCCTGCACGCCTGAGGGCTTTCCGGTAGTGCCGGCCGCTGGCCGGCAATCCCAGGGGATCACAGGGCTGCG